>DATKFT010000881.1:0-6344 GCA_035544335.1 Pseudorhodoferax sp. | reverse complement strand
CATCACCCACAGCCAATGGGTGCCGACGATGTTCATCCGGCTGCTCAAGCTGCCGGACGCGGAGCGCCAGGGCTTCGACCTGTCCAGCCACCGCGTGGCGATCCACGCCGCGGCGCCCTGCCCGCCCGAGGTCAAGCGCCGCATGATCGAATGGTGGGGCCCCATCGTGCAGGAGTACTACGGCGGCAGCGAAGGCAACGGCCTGACGGTGCTCGACAGCCACGAGGCCCTGGCACGCCCCGGCTCTGTGGGACGGGCCAAGGTCGGCGTGCTGCGCATCTGCGACGACGACGGCCACGTGCTGCCGGCCGGCCAGAACGGGTTGATCTACTTCGAGCGCGAGACGCTGCCGTTTCGCTACCACAACGACCCCGACAAGACCCGTGCGGCCCAGCACCCGCAGCATCCGAACTGGACCGCCGTCGGCGACATCGGCCACCTGGACGCCGACGGCTACCTGTACCTGACCGACCGGCGCCACTTCATGATCATCTCGGGCGGCGTGAACATCTACCCGCAGGCCATCGAGGATGCGCTGGCCCTGCACCCCGCCGTGCAGGACGCGGCCGTGATCGGCGTGCCCGACGCCGAGATGGGCGAGGCGGTCAAGGCCGTCATCGAGCCGGCCCCCGGCGTGGACGCCACGCCGGCGCTGGCCGACGAGCTGATCGGCTTCCTGCGCGACAAGGTCGCGCGCTACATGCTGCCGCGCTCGGTCGACTTCATCGACACCATGCCGCGCCTGCCCACCGGCAAGCTCTACAAGCGCGTGCTGCGCGAACGCTATGCCCAGGCCGCGCCACCACAGGAGCGCCCATGAAACCGCTGCGCCACCTGGTCGCCCTGGCGGGCCTGCTGCTGTGCACGCTGGCCGCGGGCCAGTCCTACCCGAACCGGCCCATCACCATCCTCGTGGCCGCGCCGGCCGGCGGCACCACCGACGTGATCGCGCGCACATTGGCCGAGGTCATGGGCAGGTCGCTCGGGCAGCCCATGGTCGTGGACAACCGCGCGGGCGCCTCCGGCATGCTGGCCGTGCAGCAGCTCGTGCGCGCGCCGGCCGACGGCCACACCGTGCTGGTGAGCGTGTCCACGCCGATCTACTACGCGCCCTACACCTTCTCCAAGCTGGCCTACGACGTGCGGCGCGACCTGGCCCTGCTCACGCACCTGTGCGACGCCAGCCTGGTGCTGGCCGTGCACAAGGACGTGCCCGCGCGCAACCTGCAGGAGTTCGTGGCCTGGGCCGGCCGGCACCAGGGCCAGCTCAGCTATGGCTCGTACGGCGCGGGCTCCTCGGGCCACCTGGTCAGCGCCTACTTCAGCCGCAAGCACGGCCTGGACATGGTGCACGTGCCCTACAAGGGCGAGACCCCGCTGCTGCAGGACCTGATCGGCGGCCGCGTGCAGTGGGCGCTGGCCACGGTGGGCAGCATGCTGCCGCACATCGACAGCGGCCGCCTGCGTGCGCTGGCCGTGCTCGGCGAACAGCGCCTGCCCGACCTGCCGGACGTGCCCACCATCGCCGAACTCGGCCACCCGGACCCCGAGTTCCGGATCATCGGCGGCCTCGTGATGGCCGCGCCGGCCGGCACACCGGCGCCCATCCTGGCGCGGCTGGAGCAGGAGGCGCGCGCCGCCGTCCAGTCCTCGGCGCTGAAGGCGCGCTTCCAGGCCTACGGGCTCACCCCCGTGGGCAACAGCGCGGCGCAGATGCGCCAGTCGCTCGACACCCAGGGCGCGGTCATCTCCCGCCTGGTGCAGGCCGCCGGCGTGCGGCTCGACTGACCCCCTCCCCAACGGAAAGACCGCCATGGACATCCAGACCGAGAACCTGCGCGCCTCCCAGCTGCGCATCCAGTCCGGCATCGCCGAACTCAGCCACCAGCGCCCCGAGCGGCGCAACGCGCTCTCGCCCGAGCTGCAGCAGGACTACGCCGACCTCGTCGAGCGCATCGACGCCACGCCCGACATCCGCGTGCTGCTGATCACGGGTTCGGGCGGCAGCTTCTCCGCCGGCGGCGACGTGAAGTTCATGCGCGAGCGCCTGCACGACCCGGCCGTGGCCACGGCCGACTACATGCGCAACCGGCTGCGCCGCTCGCACCAGTGGCTCACGCGCCTGCGCGAGCTGGCCGTGCCCGTGGTGGCCGCCGTCGACGGCCCGGCCTACGGCGCCGGCTTCGGGCTGGCACTGCAGGCCGACTTCGTGCTCGCGTCCACGCGCGCCGTGTTCTGCGCCTCGTTCGCCCGGCTCGGGGCCGTGCCCGACTTCGGCCTGCTGCACACGCTGCCGCGCGCCGTGGGCCTGTCGCGCGCCAAGGAGCTCATGCTGACCGCGCGGCGGCTGGGCGCGCGGGAGGCGCTGGCCTGGGGCCTCGTGCACGCCGTGCACGCCGACGAGGCGCTGCTGCCCGAGGCCCGCGCCTTCGCCGCCCGGCTGTGCCAGGGCCCGCGCGAAGCCGCCGGCCTGACCAAGGCGCTCGTGAACCGCAGCTTCGAGACGGACTGCGCCGCGATGTTCGCGGCCGAGGCCGGCGCCCAGGCCCTCGCCATGCAGACGCCCTACCACGCGCAGGCCGTGGCCGCGTTCGCGCGCGACGGCCGCTTCGCCTACGACTGGGACCGCCTGGTCGAACAACAAGGAGTTTCCCAATGAGCGAGAACGTGCTTGTCGCCGGCGTCGGCATGGTGCCCTTCACCAAGCCCGGCGCCGGCCCCAGCTACCTGGAGATGGGCGTGGACGCCGTGCGCCTGGCCCTGGCCGACGCCGGCATCGACTACGCGCAGCTGCAGATGGCCTTTGCGGGCTACGTGTACGGCGACACCAGCTGCGGCCAGGGCGTGCTGTACCGCGTGGGCCGCACGGCCATTCCGGTGTTCAACGTCAACAACGCCTGCGCGACGGGTTCCAGCGCGCTGTACCTGGCGCGCGCCGCGGTGCAGAGCGGGCAGGTCGACTGCGCGCTGGCGCTGGGCTTCGAGCAGATGCAGCCCGGCGCCACGCGCTCGAACTTCCCGGACCGGCCGCTCCCGCGCGGCGACGTGCTGCCCATCCAGGACCGGCTGTGCTCTGACGCGGGCGACATCCCGCGCAACCTGATCACCTTCGGCGGCGCCGGGCGCGAGCACATGCGCAGGTACGGCACGCGCATGGAGACCTTCGCCGCGATCCGCGCCAAGGCCAGCCGCCATGCGGCCAACAACCCGCTGGCGCTGTTCAGGAAGATCGTGACGACCGAGGACGTGATGCGCGACCAGGTCATGTGGGAGGGCGTGATGACGCGCATGATGGCCTGCCCGCCGACCTGCGGCGCGGCCGCGGCCGTGGTCTGCTCGCCGGCCTTCGCGCGCCGGCACGGCCTGCGCAGCGATGTCGCGATCCTCGCGCAGGCCATGGTCACCGACCCGGCCGAATCGTTCGAGCCGCCGACCATGCAGGGCTTCGTCGGCGCCTACATGGCGCAGCGTGCTGCGCGCGCGGTCTATGAGCAGGCCGGCGTGGACCCGCGCGACATCCCGGTCGTCGAGCTGCACGACTGCTTCGCCCACAACGAGCTGCTGAGCTACGAGGCGCTGGGCCTGTGCCCCGAGGGCGGTGGCGAGCAGTTCGTGCTGGACGGCGACAACAGCTACGGCGGCCGCGTCGTGACCAACCCCTCGGGCGGGCTGCTGTGCAAGGGCCACCCGCTCGGTGCGACGGGCCTGGCGCAGTGCTACGAACTCACGCAGCAGCTGCGCGGCACGGCAGACAGGCGCCAGGTGGCAGGCGCGCAGCTGGCCCTGCAGCACAACCTGGGCCTGGGCGGCGCCTGCGTGGTCACGCTGTACGGGCGCGTCTGAGCCGGCGCGCGGCAACCCGCCCATCCGGCTAGTGATTTCCGGTGCCGCGCCGGCCACCATGGACACCATGACCACCGCTCCAGAAAGGACCCCACTGTGCAGGTGACACGCACGGTCTTCCGCGAAGACCACGAGATGCTGCGCCCCAGCGCGCAGCGCTTCTTCGAGCGCGAATGCGCGCCCCGGCAGGCCGAATGGGACCAGGCCGGCCGCACCGACCGCGAGATCTGGCTCAAGGCCGGCCGCGAAGGCCTGCTGTTCACGGCCGTGCCGACCGAGTACGGCGGCGGCGGCGGCGACTTCGGCCATGCCGCCGTGATCATCGAGGAGATGCACCGCGCCGGCGTCTCGGGCACGGGCTTCTCGCTGCACTCGGACATCATCGCGCCCTACATCGTGCGCCTGGGCACGGAGGCGCAGAAGCGGCGCTGGCTGCCCAAGGTCTGCGCCGGCGAGACCATCCTGGCCGTGGGCATCACCGAGCCCGGCGGCGGCTCGGACGTGAAGGCGGCCCGCACGACTGCCGTGCGCGACGGCGACCACTACGTGATCGACGGCGCCAAGACCTTCATCAGCAACGGCCTGAACGCCGACATGGTCATGGTGGTCTGCAAGACCGACCCGGCCGCCGGCGCGCGCGGCGTGAGCCTCATCATGGTGGAGACCGACCGGCCCGGCTTTCGGCGCGGGCGCAAGCTGCACAAGGTGGGCCAACCCGCGGCCGACACGGCCGAGCTGTTCTTCGACAGCGTGCGCGTGCCGGTGGACAACCTGCTCGGCGAGGAGAACCAGGGCTTCTCCTACCTCATGCAGGAGCTGCCGCAGGAGCGCCTGATCATCGCGCTGTACGCGGCCGTGGCGCTGGAGCGCACGCTGGACCTCACGCTGCAGTACGTCAAGGAACGCCGGGCCTTCAACCAGACGGTCTGGGACTTCCAGAACACCCGGTTCAAGCTGGCCGACGCCAAGGCCCATGCGGTCGCCGTGCGCACCATGGTGGACTACTACCTGGGCGAGCACCTGCGCCGCAAGCTCACGGTGCAGGAGGCGGCCATCGCCAAGCTGCACAGCACCGAGACGCTGTGGAAGTGCCTGGACGACATGGTGCAGCTGCACGGCGGCTACGGCTACATGCTGGAGTACCCGATCGCGCGGGCCTTCACCGACTACCGCGTGGCCCGCGTGGTCGGCGGCGCCAACGAAGTCATGCGCGACCTGATCGCGCGCCAGCTCTGATCCCTCTTCTTCAACCCAAGGAACCATCGATGGGCAACACCACCGTCGTCGCCGGTGTCGGCATGATCCCGTTCACCAAACCGGGCGCCAGCCCCAGCTACACCGACATGGGGGCGCAGGCCGTGCGCCTGGCGCTGCAGGACGCAGGCCTGGACTATGCGCGCGTGCAGCAGGCCTACGTGGGCTATGTCTACGGCGACTCGACCTGCGGCCAGACCGCGCTGTACGAAGTCGGCCTGACCGGCATCCCGATCGTCAACGTCAACAACAACTGCTCGACCGGCTCCACCGCGCTGTACCTGGCGCGCGCGGCCATCGAGAGCGGCCAGGCCGACTGCGTGCTGGCGCTGGGCTTCGAGCAGATGCAGGCCGGCGCGCTCAAGTCGCACTGGGACGACCGGCCGCGCACGCGCGCACGCTTCGTGCACGTGATGCAGGAGCTGACCGAGGACGCGGCCGAGCTGCCGCAGGCCCTGCGCACCTTCGGCGGCGCCGGCCGCGAGCACATGCGCAAGTACGGCACGCGCATGGAGACCTTCGCGGCGATCCGCGCCAAGGCCAGCCGGCACGCGGCCAACAACCCGCTGGCGATCTTCCGCAAGGTGGTGACGACCGAGGACGTCATGAACGACAAGCCCATGTGGCCCGGCGTGATGACGCGGCTGATGGCCTGCCCGCCCACCTGCGGCGCGGCGGCCGCCATCGTCTGCACCGAGGCCTTCGCCAAGAAGCACGGGCTGCGCAGCGACGTGCGCATCCTGGCCCAGGCCATGACCACCGACCCCGAGGCCTCGTTCGAGCCGCCCTCGCTGATCGCCTACGCGGGCTTCCACATGGCCCAGGCCGCCGCGCAGAAGGTCTACGAACAGGCCGGCGTGGGGCCCGAGGACATCCGCGTGGCCGAGCTGCACGACTGCTTCGCGCACAACGAGCTGCTGACCTACGAGGCGCTGGGCCTGTGCGGCATCGGCGAGGCCGAGAAGTTCGTGAACGACGGCGACAACAGCTACGGCGGCAAGACCGTCACCAACCCCTCGGGCGGCCTGCTGTCCAAGGGCCACCCGCTGGGTGCGACGGGCCTGGCGCAGTGCTACGAGCTCACGCACCAGCTGCGCGGCAGCGCCGAGCGGCGCCAGGTCGACGGCGTGCAGCTGGCGCTGCAGCACAACCTGGGCCTGGGCGGCGCCTGCGTCGTCACGCTGTACGGCAAGCATTGATTTCGGATCCAAGGAGAACCACACCATGAGCAAGAAACCCGAAGGCCA
>DATKFT010000880.1:0-2477 GCA_035544335.1 Pseudorhodoferax sp. | reverse complement strand
GATGCCGTGGTGCGCTCGCCGGACAAGGATGGCCACACCTTGCTGCTGGCCGCGACCAGCCTGGCCAGCAACCCCAGCATCATGCGCAAGATGTCGTTCAACCCCGCGCGCGACCTGCTGCCGGTGGGGGGCGTGGCCTCGCTGCAGAACGTGGTGGCGGTCAAGCTCGACGCGCCGATCCATTCGATCGCCGAGCTGGTCCAGTACGCCAAGGCGCATCCCGGCAAGCTCAGCTTCGGCACCGCGGGCGTGGGCACCTCCAGCCACCTGTCCGTGGAGCTGTTCAAGGCCGAGGTCGGCGTGGACATCCTGCACGTGCCCTACAAGAGCGGCGCACCGGCGCTGGCCGACATGATGGCCGGCAACCTGGACATGGCCTTCGAGCTCATGCCCGCCATCGTGAACCACCTGCGCAACGGCAAGCTGCGCGGGCTGGCCGTGACCGGCACGAAGCGCTCGCCGGCCATGCCGGAGTTGCCCACGGTGGCCGAAGCGGGCGTGCCCAACTACAGCTTCATCTCCTGGTTCGGCGTCTTCGCGCCGGCGGGCATGGCGCCCGAGCGGCTGCAGCAGCTCAACGCCATCGTCAACAAGGCCATCGGCACGGCCGAGTTCAAGGGACGGCTGGACGCCATGGGCGCGGAGGCGATGCCGGGCTCGCAGGCCCAGTTCGCCACATTCTTCAAGGGCGAGGTGGACCGCTGGGCCAGGGTGGCGCAGAGCCAGAAGCTTTCGCCGATCGACTGAGCGCGGCCGTGCCATCCCCCTTTTTTTGCCTCACGACGGGAATCTCCGCATGAAAGAGCTGCTGCTGCTCGGCTTTGGCGCCATGGGGCGCGACGTCTACGCACAACTGCAGAACACGCCGGGCCTGCGCATCCGCCATGTGCTCGAGCAGCCGGGCGCCTGCGCCGCGCTGCAGGCCGAGCTGGGCCCGGACTGCCAGGTCATCGACTCGCTGGACGCGCTGCCCGCGCGGCCGGACCTCGCGCTCGAATGCGCGGGCCATGCGGCCGTGCTCGCGCATGTGCCGCGGCTGCTGCGCGATGGCGTGGACACCATCATGGCCTCGGTGGGCTCGCTGGCCAGCGAGGGCGTTCCCGAACAGCTGGCCGGCGCCTGCGCCCAGGGCGGCGCCCAGCTGTTCCTCGTGCCCGGCGCGCTGGCCGGCATCGACGCGCTGGCGGCCGCGCGGCACTACGGCCTGGAGGATGTGCGCTACACCGGCCGCAAGCCGCCGCTGGGCTGGGCCGGCACCCTGGCCGAGGAGCTCTGCGACCTGCGCGCGCTGCGCGCGCCCTTCACCTTCTTCGAGGGCAGTGCGCGCGACGCGGCGCGGCAGTTCCCCAAGAACGCGAATGTCGCAGCCATGGTGGGCATCGCCGGCATCGGCATGGACCGCACCCAGGTCGCGCTGATCGCCGATCCTGGCGTGTCGCGCAACACGCATGCGTTCAGCGCCGAGGGGGTGTTCGGCCGCATGGAGGTGCGCATCGAGGCCCATGCGCTGGCGGCCAATCCCAAGACGTCCGCGCTGGCCGCGATGTCCATCGTGCGCCAGGTCCGCAACCAGGTGGCGCCCATCGTCGTGTAGGCGGCCCGCGGCCGCCGCGCGGCCGTGCTAGCGGCGCATGCCCACCAGCGCGCGCAGCAGCTGGCGGTTGACCTCTTCGATCGCGATGCCGTGGGTGCGGCAGACGGCGCGCAGCGTGGGCGTGTCGTCGCTCTCGAGCGTGCGTGCGATCTGCAGCGCCGGCGCGTAGGGCCCGCTGCGCCGCACCGTGGCGGCGTAGATGCGTTCGGACAAGGGCAGGCGGTTCAGCACGACGCCGAGCGGCTCGTGCAGCAGCATGTCGAGTTCGGCGAACAGGCCGCACAGGTAGATCTCGCGGCGCAGGCCGACCTCGGCGCCCGCGTTGAGCAGGTGCTCCGTGAGCCGCGCGCGCAGCACCATCTGGGCCTTGACGGGACGCAGGTCGATGTCGTCGGCCGCCTGCTCCAGCTGCTCGGCCAGCCAGCGGCCCAGCGCGCCATAGCCCAGCATCATGAGCCCATGCCGGACAGACTCGATGCCCGTGCGCAGGCCGATGCCGACCGAGTTGGTGTACAGCAGGAAGCGGTAGGCCAGCACGGGCTCCTCGCGCACGATGGCCTCGATCTGCTCCATGGACTGGTCGTCGGCCACGGCCCGGGCGGCACGGCGGATCACCTCGCCGTCCGGCGCCACGGGCTGGTGGCGGTGCGCGTACAGCACGTCCTCGGAGGGCCAGCCCGCGATCGCGAGCGCGCCGCAGCGGTCCAGGCACAGATCGGCCAGTGCACGGCTCGCCACGCCTTCGTAGATCTGCCCGGGTTCCACCGGGCTGGGTTCATGCTGGCCCGCGGCTGCGATCTGCAGCGCCGTGGCGGCCGTGAGCGGCGCCATGCTCAGCATGCGCAGGAAGAAGCAGTGCTGCAGCGGTGCGGCCGCCCAGTTC
>DATKFT010000879.1:0-2930 GCA_035544335.1 Pseudorhodoferax sp. | reverse complement strand
CAGCCAGGCCTCGGCCCGGAACGGCCAGGTCGGCGCAGCCGCGGCGGCCAGCCAGGGCGAGCACAGCTCGCGCCGGGCATCGTGCAGGGCCTCGGCCCGCAAACCGTCGAGCAGGGCCGGCGCCAAGTCCGGCAGCAGCGCGGGGTCGGCCACGCCGCGCACGAGGTCGGTTCCGCTCCACGTACGGGCTGCGCCGGGCACACCGGCCGCACCGGCGGCGTGCAGCGCCTGCCCCGCCACCACGGTGCCGCCGCGTCGCCGCGTCTCGATCAGCCCGCTCAGGCGCAGGCTGGCCCAGGCCGTCGCGACCTGGCCGGCGCCCACGCCCAGGTCTTCGGCAAAGGCCTTCACCGTGGGCAGGCGGCTGCCGGGCGCCAACGCGCCGGAACGGATCAATTCCGCGCAGCGCGCCGTGATCGCGCCACTGCCCCCCTTGCCGACCTCGCGGGCCAGCCATTTGCTGTCGATCCAAGCCTCTGGAGCTGCGCGCGCCATGCCACCTTCCTGTCCGCCCCGGGGCGGTATCGGCGACCCACGACATCGTCGCCACGCCCGCCCGCATCGTGATTGAGATATGTGCTGTTTTGAGCTGATCTTAATGGCGCAGCGCCTGGCCGCACGGGCGAACCATTGGTGTCCCGCGGCCACCCTCGCGTCCCTTCCTCCCTCCTTCCATCCCCGCCCCTTCTCCCCATGCCAACGCCAGTGCCCCCTTGCGACGCCTTCACCCAACTGCGCCACGACGCCGAGACGGCGCTCCAGTTCCATGGCCCCACGCCTTCGCCCTGGGTGGTCGAGCGGGCCGGCGTCGACGAGCAGGTCGTGGTCGTCGGTGCGGGCCACTCCGGGCTGGCCATCGGCCTGGCGCTCCAGCGTGCCGGCGTGCGGGTGGTCCTGATCGATGCCGCCGGTCCCCAGGCCCCGCCCGGCATCTGGACCACCAAGGCCCGCATGCGCGTGCTGCGCACCCCCAAGCTGCTGGCGGGCCCCGAAGTCGAACTGCAGGCCCTGAGCTTTCGCCATTGGTACGAGACACAGCACGGTGCGGCGGCCTACCAGGCACTGCCCTCCATCGGCCGTGAGGACTGGTCGGCCTACCTGGTCTGGTTCAGGTCCGTGACAGGGCTGGACATCCGCCGCGAGACCGAGCTGCTGGCCCTGCTGCCCAGGCCGGACGGCCACGTCGGCCTGCAGCTGCGCCATGCCGGGCAGACCTTCACGCGTGTCGCGCGCAAGGTCGTGCTCGCCACCGGTGTCGTGGGCAGCGGCGCGCCCTTTCTTCCCGCCGTGCTGTCGGACCTGCGCGGCAGCGGGCGGGTCTGGCACGCCGACGATGCGATCGACTTCTCGCGCATGCAGGGCGCACGCGTCGCGGTGCTTGGCGCGGCGGCCTCGGGCTTCGATGTCGCCGCCGCGGCACTGGAGGGGGGTGCGGCGCAGGTCAGCCTGTTCTCGCGGCGGCCCGACCTGGTGCGCGGCTCCGCCGCGCGCGGGCTGGGCTTTCCCGGTGCGCAGGAATCCTTCTGCAGCCTGCCGGACACGCTGCGCTGGCAAGCGATCCGCGCGGTGCGCGCCTATGGCGGCGGCGCGCCGTTCTCCAGCCTGGAGCGGGTGGCCGCGCAGCCCGCGTTCCGGCTCCACCTCGCTGAAGCCTGGCAGCAGGTCTCGCAAGGGCCCGGCGAGACCTTGCAGGTCCGCACGCAGCGCGGCACCAGCAGCTTCGACTGCGTGGTCGCTGCCACGGGTTACCGCGTGGATCTGGCCCAGCGCCCCGAAATGGAGCAGCTGCGCCCGGCCATCCGCTTGTGGGCGCAGCAGGTGCCGGCCGCCTGGGTGCAGGAGGACGAGGAGCTGGGCCGCTTCCCCTACCTCGGCGAGGGCTTCGAGTTCCTCGAGGCCGCGCAGGGCAGCCTGCCCAGCCTGGCCCATGTGCACTGCTTCAACTACGGTGCCTTCGCCAGCTTCGGCCGGCTGGTGGGCGATGTGCCCAGCCTGCGCCTGGGCGTGCCGCGGCTGGTCCGCCACATCCTGCGCGACCTGCTGCTGGCGGACCAGGACGAGCAGCTGCGCCGCATGACGGCGCAGGTGTCCGAGGACTTCAGCCGCGACGATTACCTGCGCCTGTTCGCCGGGCGCACCGCGTAGGCGCCACCCGCCGGACCGCCATCGTGCAGCCGCGTTGCGCGGCCCCGATGTCGAGCGCCTGGTTGGCTGCCTTGCCTCGGACGGGCTGGGCGTCGCCGATGTCGCGCACGGCCGCGCGGGTGCCACTGCGGTCCAGGCGTCGCGCAGCTTCACATCGGCCGGCGCCGCCCCGCCGCCTTCTCCGGCACATTGCCCCAGGTCCCCACGTTGGCCGACTTCAGCAGCGCCGAGGCCTGCCCCGTGGTCGCGAGTTCGGCCGCTGCCTCCAGCAGCGCCGGACCGAACTGCCGCATGCGCGAGGCCGTGAGCCGCGCCGACGGGCCGGCGATCACGAGCACGCCCGTGGCCGGCTCGCCCGAGCGCTGCACGGGCGCGGCCATGGAACTCATGCCCGGCGCATAGGCCTCTTCGATCACGCTGTAGCGCCGCCGGCGGTGCTCGTCCAGCAGCTTGAGCAAGGCCTTGAACGAGGTCGGCGCGTTGGGGCCGAAGTTCTTCGGCTGGCCCATGCCCTGGCGCGTGACGTAGGCGATCGCCAGGTCCTCGGGCAGCGTCATGAGCCAGGCCTGTCCCGCCGCACTGCACGACAGGCGCAGGTCGATGCCCATGTCGGGGTCGTACAGCAGGCCCGAGCGCGCGCCCTGGGCCTTGGCGTACGGACTTTTGAAGCGTGCTACATGACTAGAGGAATGAAACGCGGTCAGCCGGTTCCGTTGCCCGAGGTGCGCAACGCCAACGCAGGGCCCACCTTCACCATGAGCTTGGCCAGGCTGGCACGCTCCTTC
>DATKFT010000878.1:0-25617 GCA_035544335.1 Pseudorhodoferax sp. | reverse complement strand
GATCAGATCCTTGATGTCCTTGGCCGCGGCGGCCGAGCGCTGCGCGAGCGCGCGCACCTCGCCGGCCACGACCGCAAAGCCGCGGCCCTGCTCGCCGGCCCGCGCGGCTTCGACGGCGGCATTGAGCGCCAGGATGTTGGTCTGGAACGCGATGCCGTCGATCACGCCGATGATGTCGGCGATCTTGCGGCTGCTGTCGTTGATGGCGCCCATGGTGCTCACCACGCCGGCCACCACGCGGCCGCCCTGCTCGGCGGTCTTGGAGGCCGAGTCGGCGAGCTGGTTGGCCTGGCGTGCGTTGTCGGCGTTCTGGCGCACGGTGCTGGTCAGCTGCTCCATGGAGGCCGCCGTCTGCTGCAGCGAGCTGGCCTGCTCCTCGGTGCGCGAGGACAGGTCCTGGTTGCCGGCGTCGATCTCGCTGGACGCGGTGGCGATGCTGTCGGTGCCCGTGCGCACGCGGGCCACGACCTGGGCCAGGCTGCCGTTCATGTCCTGCAGGGCGCGCAGCAGCTGGCCGGTCTCGTCGCTCGAATCCACGGCCACACGGCTCGTGAGGTCGCTGGCGGCCACGGCGCGCGCCACGCGCACGGCCTCGGCCAGCGGGCGCGTGATGCCCACGGTCAGACGCCAGGCGAACAGGCCGCCCGCCAACAGGCCGAGCAGGCCCAGGCCCAGCATCAGCAAACGGCTTTCGCCGTAGATCTCGTCGATGTGGGTGGCCGTGGCATCGATCCGCGCGCGCTGCATGTCCAGCAGCTTCTGGATCAGCGCGAGGTAACGGTCGGTCGCGGGCATGTAGTCCTGCTGGAACACGCGCTCGGCGTCCTCCAGGCGGCCTTCGCCCTTGGCCTGCACGGCACGGTCGCGGCTGGAGATGTAGGCCACGCGGCCCTTCTGGATCTCTTCCCAGAGCGCCTTCTCCTCGGTGCTGGACAGCAGCGGCTCGATGCGCTTTTGCAGCTCGCCCGACTCCCGGGTGCTGCTGGCCGCGTCGGCCGCGAAGAACTGGCCCAGCGAGGGATCGCTGCTCTTGACGATCGCCGTGGTGCGGCGTGCGCCGCTGTACACGTAGCGGTACCAGTCGCTGATCATGCGTTCCAGGGCCAGTGGCTGCTGCGCCATGTCGCGCGTGGCCTGCGCGACCGACTGCAGGCGCCACAGGCCCACGGCCGTGATGAGCGTCATCACGACGAGGATGAGCACGAAACCGCCGCCCAGGCGGGTACCGATGCGGAGGTTCTTCATGGAATCTCGGAAAGGGAAAAGAGAAAGATTCGCCCAGGGCACAGAACACGACCTGGGCGATGAGTGCGCTATTTTCAAAGCAAATTCAGCTCAAAATCTGCTCGAATCTCCCGCCTGTTCAGCTTCCTCTACCGATTGTCCATTGGGGCAGACCCTTGGATTGCAGAGCCAAGGGCCGCGGTCCAGCCCTGCGGCATGGCCGGCGCCGGTGCACCCGGCACGCCCACCGGACCAGCCGGCCCAAGCCCCGGCGCTACACGTGGATGGCGCGGCCCAGCGCGCGCAGCGCCGTCTCCTGCACGGCCTCGCCCAGCGTGGGATGGGCGTGCACGATGCCGCCCACGTCCTCCAGCCGCGCGCCCATCTCGATCGCGTAGCTGAAGGCCGCGGCCAGCTCGGACACGCCCTGGCCCACGGCCTGCCAGCCCAGCACGAGGTGGTTGTCCTTGCGGGCCACGACGCGCACGAAGCCTTCGCCGCCCTCCATGCTCAGCGCGCGCCCGTTGGCCGCGAACGGGAACTGCGCCGTGATGGCGTCGGTGCCGGCCTGCGTGGCCTGGGCCAGGGTCTGGCCCACGGCCACGACCTCGGGGTCGGTGAAGCACACGGCCGGGATCGCGAGCGGCGCAAAGCGTCGCCTGTGGCCCGCGATGCATTCGGCCGCCACCTCGCCCTGGGCCATGGCCCGGTGCGCGAGCATGGGCTCGCCCGTGAGGTCGCCGATGGCCCAGACATTGCGCATGGAGGTGCGCCCCGTGGCGTCGACCTTCACGGCGCGGCCGTCCATGTCCAGCTGCAGCGACTCCAGGCCCGCCGTGCGCGGGCGCCGGCCCGCGGCCACCAGCACCTGGTCGGCCGGCAGCACGAACTCGTCGGCATGGCGGCTGCGCACGCGCAGGCCGACGCCGTCGGCCGTGAGACCCTCGGCCGTGCAGCCCAGGTGCAGCACGATGCCCATGCGCTGCAGCGCGGCCCGCACGGGCTTGCCCAGGTCCTCGTCGTAGCCCGGCAGCACGCGCTCGGCCACGTCGACGACCGTGACCTCGGCGCCCAGCTTGCGCCAGGCCATGCCGAGCTCCAGCCCGATGTAGCCTGCGCCGACCACGACCAGGTGCCGCGGCACTTCGGTCAGCGCCAACGCCTCGGTGGACGACAGCACGGTGCCGCCGAACGGCAGCTGCGGCAGCGCCAGGGGCTCGGAGCCCGTGGCCAGCAGCAGGTGCTCGCACTGGATGCGCAGAGTCTCGCCGCCTTCACTGTCTCCGCGCGCCACGTCCACGGTCTTGCCGTCGACGATGCGGGCCCAGCCGGCCACCACCTGCACGCCGGCCTTGCGCAGCAACGCGGCCACGCCACCCGTGAGCTTGCCGACCACGCCCGCCTTCCAGGCCTGCGTGACCGTGAGGTCGATGCCGGCCGCCTCGGCACGGATGCCGAGCGGAGAGATGGTGGTGGCGCGCCGCACGCGCTCGTATTCGTCGGCTGCGTGGATCAAGGCCTTGGACGGGATGCAGCCGATGTTCAGGCAGGTGCCGCCGGGCGCCATGCCCTCCACGAGCATGGTGGCCACGCCCAGCTGCGCCGCGCGGATCGCTGCCACGTAGCCGCCCGGCCCGCCGCCGATGACGAGCAATGTTGTCTTCTTATCGTTCATTTCTGTTGTCGACGCAGTTGCGTTGCAAGACGGGAGACCGCTTGGCAAGCAGCGGTGCGAGAGGCCGCGGAGCAGGCCATGCCCGCAGACGCCGCGCAACGGGCTCTGCCCGGCCGCTGGCGGCGCCCCCTTGAGGGGGGATCGGACTTCTACACGCAGTGAGAAGTCCAAACGGGGGTGGGTTCATGCTGACTCCACGAACAGCAAGGCCGGCGACTCCAGCAGCGCGCGCGCGGCCTGGATGAACTGCGCCGCGTCCATGCCGTCGACCACGCGGTGGTCGAACGAGGACGAGAGGTTCATGAGCTTGCGCCCCACGACCGCGCCGCCGCGGAACACCGGGCGCTCGACGATCTTGTTGACGCCGACGATGGCCACCTCGGGGTGGTTGATGACGGGCGTGGTGACCAGGCCGCCCAAGGGCCCCAGGCTGCTGATCGTGATGGTCGAGCCCGACAGCTCGTCGCGTCCGGCCTTGCCGCTGCGGCCGGCCTCGGCCAGGCGCGCGATCTCCTTGGCGCAGGCCCAGGGGTCCAGCGCCTCGGCATGGCGCAGCACGGGCACGAGCAGGCCCATGTCGGTCTGCGTGGCCATGCCCAGGTGGACGGCCTCGTAGCGCGTGACCACGCCGGCATCGTCGTCGAAGCGCGCGTTCATCTGCGGGAAGTCGCGCAGCGCGAGCACCAGCGCACGGGCCAGCAGCGGCAGCAGCGTGAGCTTGCCGCGCGACGCCCCGTAGCGTTCGTTGAGCTGCGCACGCAGGGCTTCGAGGTCCGTGACGTCGATCTCCTCCACGTAGCTGAAGTGCGGGATGCGGCGCTTGGCCTCCTGCATCTTCTGCGCGATCTTGCGGCGCAGGCCGATCAGCGGCACGGCCTCTTCGCCATGGCGCTGCGCGTAGCCGCCGCCCGCCACCGGCTGGCGTGGCTGGCCGCCCGATACCAGGTAGACGTCCAGGTCCTCGTGCGTGATGCGGCCGGCCGGGCCGCTGCCGTGCACGAACTGCAGCTCGATGCCGAGCTCCCAGGCGCGCTGGCGCACGGCCGGCGAGGCCACAGGTTTCTCGCCGGGCGCGCGCATGGCCACGGGGGCGGCCACCGGCGGGCGCTGCGTGGGCGCCGTGGGCGCGCTCGGCGCCGCGGCTGCGGCCGCTGGCGCGACGACGGGTGCAGCGACGGGTGCAGCGACCGGGGTGGCCACGCTGGCCGCCTGCACGGCCTTGGCTGCCACGTTGCCCGCGCCTTCGACCTCGAGCCGGATCAGCTCGGCACCCACGGCCAGCAGCGCACCGGGCGCGCCGCCCAGTGCGAGCACCGTGCCCGCCACGGGCGAGGGAATCTCCACGGTCGCCTTGTCGGTCATCACGTCGGCCAGGATCTGGTCCTCGGCCACCTGGTCGCCGGGCTGCACGCGCCATTCGACGAGTTCCACTTCGGCGATGCCTTCGCCGATGTCGGGCATCTTGATGGTGTAGTGGCCCATGTCAATTCCGCCCGGCCGCCCGAAGGCATTGAAGCGTCCCCTCGGGGGACAGCGATACACGAAGTGATGAGCGTAGGGGTCTCATGTCATGCCTCCATCGCGCGCTTGAACGCGGCACCGACGCGGTCGGGGCCCGGGAAGTACGCCCATTCCTGGGCGTGCGGGTACGGCGTGTCCCAGCCGGCCACGCGCTCGATCGGCGCCTCCAGCTGGTAGAAGCAGTGCTCCTGCACGAGCGCCGACAGCTCGGCGCCGAAGCCGCTGGTTTTTGTCGCTTCGTGCACGATCACGCAGCGGCCGGTCTTCTTGACCGACGCGACGATGGTGTCGAGGTCCAGCGGCCAGATCGAGCGCAGGTCGATGATCTCGGCATCGATGCCGGTCTCGCGCGCCGCGCATTCGGCCACCCAGGTCATGGTGCCGTAGGTCAGCACCGTGAGCTGGCTGCCGGGCCGGAACACCGCGGCCGATTCCAGCGGGACCGTGTAGTAGCCCTCGGGCACATTGCCCATGGCGTGCTTGGACCAGGGCACGACAGGCCGGTCGTGGTGGCCGTCGAAGGGGCCGTTGTAGAGCCGCTTGGGCTCCAGGAAGATCACGGGATCGTTGCACTCGATGGCCGAGATCAGCAGGCCCTTGGCATCAAAGGGGTTGCTGGGCAGCACGGTGCGCAGGCCGCTCACATGCGTGAACAGCGCCTCGGGGCTCTGGCTGTGCGTCTGCCCGCCGTAGATGCCGCCGCCGCAGGGCATGCGCACCGTGATCGGGCATGTGAAGTCGCCGGCCGAGCGGTAGCGCAGCCGCGCCGCCTCCGAGACCAGTTGGTCCGAGGCCGGGTAGAAGTAGTCGGCGAACTGGATCTCGGCCACGGGCCGCAGGCCGTAGGCGCCCATGCCCACGGCCACGCCCACGATGCCGCCCTCGCTGATCGGCGTGTCGAAGCAGCGGGTCTTGCCGTACTTGGCCTGCAGGCCTTCGGTGACGCGGAACACGCCCCCGAAATAGCCCACGTCCTGGCCGAACACGACCACGTCGGGGTCGCGCGCCATCACCACGTCCAGCGCCGAACGCAGGGCCTGGATCATGGTCATGGGCTTGCTGGTGGTCTCCGCGGCTTCCACAGCCGGGTTCTTGACTTCGGTCAGCATGCTCAAACTCCCAGTTCCTGGCGTTGCCGGCGCAGATGCTCGGGCATGGTCTCGTAGACGTCCTCGAAGATGGACGCGGCGCTCGGGATGTGGCCGTCCAGCAGGCTGCCGTGGCTCTCGGCCTCCTTCTGCGCGGCGGCCACCTCGGCCTCGAGCTCCTTGTGCACCTGTTCGTGCTCCTGCTCGGACCAGATGCCCAGGCCGATCAGGTGCGTCTTGAGCCGCGCGATGGGATCGCCGAGCGGGAAGCGCTCCCAGTCGTCGGCCGGCCGGTACTTGGACGGGTCGTCCGAGGTCGAGTGCGCGCCGGCGCGGTAGGTGACCCACTCGATCAGCGTGGGCCCCTGGTTCGTGCGCGCGCGCTCGGCCGCCCACTGCGAGGCCGCGTAAACGGCGAGGAAGTCGTTGCCGTCCACGCGCAGCGAGGCGATGCCGCAGCCCACGCCGCGCGCGGCGAAGGTGGTCGACTCACCGCCCGCGATCGCCTGGAAGCTCGAGATCGCCCACTGGTTGTTGACCACGTTGAGGATCACGGGCGCGCGGTAGACATGGGCGAAGGTCAGCGCGGTGTGGAAGTCCGACTCGGCCGTCGCGCCGTCGCCGATCCAGGCCGAGGCGATGCGCGTGTCGCCCTTGATGGCGGACGCCATGGCCCAGCCCACGGCCTGCGGGTACTGCGTGGCCAGGTTGCCCGAGATGCTGAAGAAGTCGGCCCGCTTGAAGGAGTACATGACGGGCAGCTGGCGGCCCTTCATGGGGTCGGCTGCGTTGCTGAGCAGCTGGCAGATCAGCTCGACCATGGACACGTCGTCGCGGCTCAGCAGCAGGCCCTGCTGGCGGTAGGTCGGAAAGCACATGTCGCCCTTGCTGAGCGCCATGCCGTGGGCCACCGCGATGGCCTCCTCGCCCAGGCACTGCATGTAGAACGAGGTTTTGCGCTGGCGCTGCGCGACGGTCATGCGCGCGTCGAAGATGCGCGTCTTCATCATCGCGCGCAGGCCACGGCGCAGCTGGGTGCCGTCGATCTGCGGTGCCCAGGGGCCGACGGCCTTGCCGTCGCGGTCCAGCACGCCGATCAGCGCGTAGGCCAGGTCGGCGGTTTCGAAGTGGGAGGTGTCGACCGGCGGTTTGCGGACGGTGCCCGCGCCGGAAATCTGCAGGAAGGAAAAGTCGGTCGCACAGCCAGGTCGCCCGGTGGGCTCTGGCACATGCAGCCGCAGGGCTGGGTGCTCGCGCATCGATGTCTCCGCACGCGGTGGCGTGCTTGGGGTTGGGACAGGGCGCGGCCACGGGTAAGCGGCCGGCCCCTGGAGCCCGCACGGGTGGGCGCGGACCGGTCCAGTTTACGGCAAGCCGTGGGGGGCGCGCTGCCCACCCGCCCCCGTCACCACCGCTTCAGCGCGTCGCGAGCCAGTCCACGTGGCCGGGCCGGCCCGGCAGCTGCAGGGACGCGGTGGCCGCCGGCGTGCTGGCCACCCGCTTGCCGCGCCGGTAGACCTGCAGCCGCGTGGCGCGCAGGCGCAGCGCCTCGACGGGATCGCGCGCCTGCAGCAGCACGAAGTCGGCATGGCAGCCGGCCGCCAGGCCATAGCCCTCGAGCTGCAGGATCTGCGCGGGATTGGCCGTCACGGCGTCGAAGCACTGGCGCATCGCGGCCTGGCCCGTCATCTGCGCCACGTGCAGCCCCATGTGCGCGACCTCCAGCATGTCGCCGCTGCCCAGCGCATACCAGGGGTCCATCACGCAGTCCTGGCCGAAGGCCACCGTCAGGCCCTGCGCCAGCAGTTCGGGCACGCGCGTCATGCCGCGGCGCTTGGGATAGCTGTCGTGGCGGCCCTGCAGCGTGATGTTGATGAGCGGATTGCTGACCACGTTCAGGCGCGCCTCGGCCATCAGCGGCAGCAGCTTGGAAACGTAGTAGTTGTCCATGGAGTGCATGGACGTCAGGTGCGAGCCCGTCACGCGTCCGTGCAGGCCCAGCCGGTGGGTCTCGGCCGCCAGGGTCTCGACATGGCGCGACAGCGGGTCGTCCGATTCGTCGCAGTGCATGTCCACGAGCTTGCCGCGCTTCTCGGCGATCTCGCACAGCAGGCGCACGCTGGCCGCCCCCTCGGCCATGCTGCGCTCGAAGTGCGGGATGCCGCCGACCACGTCCACGCCCAGGTCCAGCGCGCGCTCCAGGTTCTGCAGGCCGCCGGGCGCACGCAAGACCCCGTCCTGCGGGAACGCGACCAGCTGCAGGTCCAGGTAGGGGGCCACGCGCCGGCGCACCTCCAGCAGGGCCTCCACGGCCAGCATCCGCGGATCGCTGGTGTCCACGTGCGAGCGGATGGCCAGCAGGCCACGCGCCACGGCCCAGTCGCAGTAGGCCAGCGCGCGTTCGACGATCGCCTCCTGCGTGAGCTGGGGTTTGAGCTCGCCCCACAGCGCGATGCCTTCGAGCAGCGTGCCGCTCGCGTTCACGCGCGGCAGGCCGTAGCTCAGCGTGGCGTCCATGTGGAAATGCGCGTCCACGAAGGGCGGGCTCAGCAGCAGGCCCTGCGCGTCCAGCGTCTCGTGGGCCGGTGCCTGCAGACCCTCGGCGACCTCGGCAATGCGGCCACCCTGCACGGCCACGCCCATGTTGCGGCGCCCGTCGGGCAGCGCGGCATTGGTCACCAGCAGATCGAGCATCTTGTTCTTCCTTCCATGCGTGCAGATTGAAAAAGCCCCGGAGGCCGGGCCACCGGGGCTGCAGGGGGCGCCGCCGCGGCGCCCCGGCGGCCGCGTCTTACTTGGCGGCTTCCCAGACCGCGTGGGTGTACGCGGCCTTGCCCGGGTCCTTCTTGATCACCGGCGAATCGCCACCGGCCAGCAGCACCTTGACCGTGCGCTCGTACGCGGCGGGATCCAGGTAGCCCATCTTGGGCGTGCTGGCCGTGCTGATGAGCTTGGCCACATTTTCCATCTGGCGCTTTTGCACCTTCTCGGATGCGCTGCCCGACATGTCGGCCGCCACCACGGCCTTGGCCGCGAAGGCGGGGTCCTTCACGGCGTCGTTCCAGCCCTTGAACGTGGCCTTGAGGAACTTGCCCATGCGCTTGACGAAAGCCGGGTCCTTGAGGTTGGACTCCAGCACGTACAGGCCGTCTTCGAGCGAGGCCACGCCCTGGTCCTCGTAGTAGAAGGTGACCAGGTCGGCCTCCTTGACGCCGGCGTCGATGAGCTGCCAGTACTCGTTGTAGACCATGGTGGAGATGCAGGCGGCCTGGTTCTGCAGCAGCGGGTCCACGTTGAAGCCCTGCTTGAGCACCTTGATGTCGGCGTCGGGCTTGAACTTGAGCTTGGCCATCCAGTTCAGGAAGGGGTACTCGTTTCCGCCGAACCAGACGCCCAGGGTCTTGCCCTTGAGGTCGGCCGGCTGGGTCACGCCGCTGGACTTCCTGCAGGTCAGCATGAGGCCGGACTTGTCGAAGACCTGCGCGACGTTGACCAGCGGCACACCGGCCTCGCGCGCAGCCAGCGCGTCGGGCATCCAGTTCACGACCACGTCGGCGCCGCGGCCCGCGATCACCTGCACGGGCGAGATGTCCGGGCCGCCGGGCTTGATGGTCACGTCCAGGCCCTCGGCCTTGTAGTAGCCCTTGGCCTGCGCCACGTAGTAACCCGCGAACTGCGCCTGCGGCAGCCACTTCAGCTGCACGGTGACTTTCTCCTGGGCCTGGGCCGCCACGCCGCACAGGCCAAGGGCGGCGGCAAGCAGGCTGGTGCCGAAAAAGGACGGGACACGCATGGAAACTCCTGGGTTGGTGGGGGGATGGACGGGATCGCAGGAGGCCGTGGCGGCGGCGCGGCAGACCGCAAAGGCCGGACCGTGCCAGCGTATGCGAACGGCGCGCCGCCGACAAGCGGACAGGTGGGGCGGACCGGGGGACGCGGCAGCGGTGCGCGCATCAGCGCTTCCCCCGGATCGAGGGATGCCAGAAGGCCGCGCGGCGCTCCAGCGCGACCAGCAGCGCATAGGCCGCCGAGCCCGTGACCGCCGCGACCACGACGGCGGCCCAGACCAGGCCCATGTTCATCTTGGTGGCCTCGGTGGAAATCCGAAAGCCCAGGCCCGAGGTCGTGGAGCCGAAGAACTCGGCCACGATGGCGCCGATCAGCGCGAGCGAGGCGTTGATCTTCAGGGCCGAGAACATGAACGGCAGCGCCGTGGGCAGGCGCAGCGACCACAGCGTGCGGCCATAGCCGGCCGCGTAGCTGTACATGAGCTCGCGCTCGATGCGCATCGAGGCCTGCAGCCCGGCCAGCGTGGACACCAGCATCGGGAAGAAGGTCATGAGCACCACGACGGCGGCCTTGGAGGGCCAGCCGAAGCCGAACACCATGACCGCGATGGGCGCCACGCCCACGAGCGGGATGGTGCTGGTCAGCGAGGCCACGGGCAGCAGGCCACGCTGCAGGAAGGGAACCCGGTCGATGGCGAGCGCGACCAGGAAACCCAGCCCGCAGCCCAGCGACCAGCCCACCAGCACGGCCTTGACGACGGTGGTCACGAAGTCCGTGCGCAGCGTACCCATGTTGGCGTACAGCGACTGCACGATGGCCGCCGGCCCGGGCAGCAGCACGCGCGGCACCTGCAGCGCCACCACGAGCACCTGCCAGAAGAACAGGATCCACAGGCCGAACGCCGCGGCCGTGAGCGTGGCGTAGAGCGGCCGCCCTTCGAGCGCCGCGAGCCGCCGCAAGCCGGCCACGGCCAGCCAGGCGAAGGTCAGCATGGCCAGCCAGAACCCGGCGTTGGGCGCAGCGTCGCCGCGCGCCCAGGGCGTGGCGAGAAAGGCCAGCGCCGCGGCCAGCGGCACGGCGGCCCACATGGCGGCCCACACGGCGGCGCTACCTACGGCCGTTCCCACGGCGGATGCGCCGCTCCTCACGCCAGCCTCCGGTTGCGCAGCGCCACGCGTTCCAGGGCCGCCACCAGGCCCGTGAGCACCAGCCCCAGCACGGCGGCCATCAGCAGCGCCGACCAGATCTGCGTGGTCTGGCCGTAGTAGGAGCCCGTCAGCAGCCGCGCGCCCAGGCCGGCCTGCGCGCCCGTGGGCAGCTCGGCCACCATCGCGCCCACGAGGCCCGAGGCGATGCCCACGCGCAGCGCAGGAAACAGGAAGGGCAGCGAGGCCGGCAGCCGCAGCAGCCACAGGGCCTGCCAGCGCGAGGCCGCGTAGGTGTGCAGCATCTCGGTCTCGATCACCTGCGGCGAGCGCAGGCCCTGCACCATGGCCACGGTGACGGGGAAGAAGCACAGGTACATCGCGATCACGGCCTTGGGCGCCACGCCCGACAGGCCCATGCTGCCCAGGATCACGAGCACGATGGGCGCGATGGCCAGCACCGGCACCGACTGCGAGGCCACGATCCAGGGCAGCAGCGCGCGGTCCAGCGTGCGCGAGTGCACGATGCAGACGGCCAGCACCAGGCCCAGCGCCGTGCCCAGCACGAAGCCCAGCAGCGTGGCATGGCTGGTCACGGCCACATGGAACAGCAGGTTGCGCGGCGAGTCCACGGGCCAGCCCGTGAGGCTGTTCCAGATGTCCAGCGCCACCTGGTGCGGCGCGGGGATCAGCGGCCGCTCCATGGACATGGTGGCCAGGAACAGCGCGCGCGCGTCCCAGCCCGGCCGGTCGGCCAGCACACGCTCGATGGCGCCCTGCGCGTTCATGCCCCAGGCAAAGAGGTACCAGAGCACGAGGCCGCTGCACAGCACCGCCGCGATCGGCAGCGCCTCACGCCCGGTCTGCCTGGCCTGCCCCAGGAAGCCGCCGCGTTCAGTCGTGGTGGCCATCGGCAAGCGCCTCGCGCACCTGGTGGGCCAGCGCCACGAAGGCCGGCGTGTCGCGCATGTCCAGCGTGCGCGTCTCGGGCAGCGGCGAGTCGATGACCTTAACGATGCGCCCGGGCCTGGGCGACATCACGACGATGCGCGTGGACAGGTACACGGCTTCGGCGATGGAGTGCGTCACGAAGACCACGGTGCGGCGCTCGCGCTGCCACAGCTGCTGCAGCTGCTCGTTGAGCCGGTCGCGCGTGATCTCGTCGAGCGCGCCGAAGGGCTCGTCCATCATGAGGATGCGCGGCGAGAACGACAGCGCCCGCGCGATGGACACGCGCTGCTGCATGCCGCCCGAGAGCTGCCAGGGGTACTTCTGCTCGAAGCCGGCCAGGCCCACGCGCGCGAGCTGCTCGGTGGCGATGGCGCTGGCCTCGGCGGCAGGCCGGCCCAGGATCTGCAGCGGCAGCCGCACGTTGTCCAGCACATGGCGCCAGGGCAGCAGCGCGGGTGCCTGGAACACGTAGCCATAGGCCCGCGCCAGGCGGGCCTGCTGCGGCGAGACGCCATTGACCAGCACGCTGCCGGCCGTGATCTGCTCCAGGTCGGCGATCACGCGCAGCAAGGTGGTCTTGCCGCAGCCCGAAGGGCCGATCAGCGAGACGAACTCGCCCGGCGCGATCGCCAGGTCGATGTCGGACAGGGCATGGACCGGCGCCTCGTGCGGGTTGTAGACCAGGGAGGCGCGGCGCACATCGACGGCCAGCGGGGGCGTAGGGGGAGATGCTTCGTGGGCCGCTGTCATGGGATGTTCTGGGTCATCGTTCTGGTGGGCCGTGCGTGCTGCAGATGCCAGCCTCAGCGTTCGCCCTTGCGGTAGGGCTTCATGAGCGCCTGCGGATAGCTGGCCTTGCGCGCCACGAGCACCAGGGCCACGATGGACAGCACGTAGGGCAGCATCAGGTAGAGCTGGTAGGGCAGCACGGCGCCGCTGGACTGCTGCAGCCGCAGCTGCAGCGCGTCGAAGAACGCGAACAGCAAGGCGCCCAGCAAGGCCTTGCCGGGCCGCCACGAGGCGAACACGACGAGCGCCACGCAGATCCAGCCGCGCCCGTTGACCATGTTGAAGAAGAAGGCGTTGAAGGCCGACAGGGTCAGGAAGGCGCCCGCCACGCCCATGAGCGCCGAGCCCGCCACGATGGCACCGGTGCGCACGGCCGCCACCGACACGCCCTGCCCCTCGGCGGCCTGCGGGTTCTCGCCCACCATGCGCACGGCCAGGCCCATGGGCGTGCGGTACAGCAGCCAGGCCAGCAACGGCACCAGCACCAGCGCCAGCAACGTGAGCGGCGTCTGCTGGGCCAGTACAGGCAGGCCCAGCCCGTCCATGGCGGCGAAGGGCGTGATCGTGGGTGGCGTCTCCACCTTGGGGAAGCTCACGCGGTAGCCGAAGTAGGACAGCGCCGTGGCCAGCAATGTGACGCCCAGGCCCGAGACATGCTGCGACAGCGCCAGCCCCACGGTCAGGAAGGCATGCAGCAGGCCCAACAGCGCGCCGGCCAGCGCGGCGACGGCCACACCACCCCACAGCGGCGCGCCCAGGTAGACGGACAGCCAGCCCGCGAAGGCGCCGGCCACCATGATGCCTTCGATGCCCAGGTTCAGCACGCCCGCGCGCTCGCACAGCAGCACGCCCAGCGTTCCGAGGATCAGCGGCGTGGCGATGCGCAGCACGGCCACCCAGAAGGCCTGGGTGGCGAGCAGGTCGAGGATCTCGGTGAACATGCTCACTTCCAGCGCAGCCGGTACTGTGCGAACAGGGCGGCCACGAGCACCGAGATCAGCGCGGTGGCGACCATCACATCGGCCAGGTAGGTCGGCACGCCGATGGCGCGGCTCATGCTGTCGGCGCCCACCAGCACGCCGGCGACGAAGACGGCCGCCAGCAGCACGCCCAGCGGGTGCAGGCCGGCCAGCATGGCGATCACGATGCCCGAGTAGCCGTAGCCCGGCGACATGTCCAGCGTGACGTAGCTGGTGCGGCCCGCCACCTCGATGGCGCCGGCCAGCCCGGCCAGGCCGCCCGAGAGCAGCGCCACGAGCACGATGGTGCGCGTCACGGGCACGCCCGCGAAGGCGGCCGCGCGCGGGTTGGCGCCGACGGCCCGGATGTCGAAGCCCGCCGTGCCGTAGCGCATCAGCGCCCACAGGCCCAGCGCCAGTGCGCAGGCCGCCAGCAGGCCGCTGTGCACGCGGGTCTGCGGGATCAGCTTGGACAGCTCCAGCTCGGGCAGCAGGGTCACGCTCTGCGGCCAGCCCATGGCCAGCGGGTCTTTCATGGCACCGTCCAGCATCATCGAGACGAACAGCAGCACGATGAAATTCAGCAGCAGCGTCGTGACCACCTCGTCCACGCCCAGCCGGGCGCGCAGCAGCGCCGGGCCCAGCAGCAGCAGGGCGCCGGCCAGCGCCGCGGCCACGAACATCAGCACGAACAGCAGCGCGGGCGGCAGCGGCAGGCCCTCGCCGCCGTGCATGCCGCCCACGGCCACGGCGGCCAGCGCGCCCACATAGAGCTGGCCCTCGGCACCGATGTTGAACAGCTTGGCACGGAAGGCCACGGCCGCGGCCAGCCCGGTCAGCATGAGCGGGATGGCGCGCGTGAGCGTCTCGCTGAGCGCGAACACCGAGCCCACGCTGCCCTGCAGCAGCAGCGCGTAGGTGCGGCCCACGGGCGCGCCGGCCCACAGCACGAGCAGGCTGCTCACGAGCAGCGTGAAGGCGATGGCCACCAGCGGGGCCAGCACCAGTGCGGTCCTGGAGGCCGCGGCGCGTTTCTCCAGCCTCATGCGGGGGCTCCCCGTTCACCGGACACGTCGGCCGCCGCCGCGACGCCCGCGACCCCCGCCATGGCCAAGCCGATGGCTTCACGGGTCCATTGCAGCGCCGGCCTGGCCTCGCTCAGGTGGCCTGCGTGCACCACGGCCACGCGGTCGCCCAGCGTCAGCACCTCGTCGAGGTCGTCGGAGATCAGCAGCACGGCCGCGCCCGCGTCGCGCGCCGCGAAGAGCTGCTGCTGGACATAGGACACGGCGCCGATGTCCAGGCCCCAGGTGGGCTGGTGCGCCACGATGAGTTGGGGCGTGATCGGCGCCTGGTCCGTGGACCCGGGATGCAGCAGCGCGCGCCCCAGGATCAGCTTTTGCATGTTGCCCCCCGACAGTGCGCGGGCCGCGGTGTCGGGGCCGCCGCCGCGCACATCGAAAGCCTGCAGCACGCGGCGTGCATAGGCCTGCGCAACGCCCCGGCGCACCCAGCCCGCGCGCGAGAAGATGCGGCTGCGCAGCCGCTCGGAAACGGCGTTCTCCCACAGCGGCAGGTCGCCGACCACGCCCACGGCATGGCGGTCTTCGGGGATGCGGGCCACGCCCTGCCCCACCAGCAGCGCGGGCTGGGGCGGCAGCGGGCGTCCGAGCAGCGTGACGCTGCCCGCCGTGGCCACGCGCGTGCCGCACAACAGTTCGGCCAGCGCCACCTGGCCGTTGCCCGAAACACCCGCGATCGCGACGATCTCGCCCGCGTGCAGGGCCAGCGAGGCGCCGCGCAGCTGCTCGCGGCCCGCGGCCGTGGACACCGCGCCGAGCACGCAGACGGCCTCGCCCACGTGCTGTGCGGGCCGGCGCTCGGGCGCCTGCACCGCGTGCCCCACCATCCACTGCGCCAGCTGCGATTGCGTGGTGCCGGCCGCCGGCGCCTGGGCCACCAGCCTGCCCGCGCGCAGCACGGCCACGCGGTGCGAGACGCGCAGCACCTCGGCCAGCTTGTGGCTGATGAAGACGATGGACAGGCCCTGCGCCACCATCTGCGACAGCACCTCGAACAGCGCCTCGCTTTCCTGCGGTGTGAGCACGGCCGTGGGTTCGTCCAGGATCAGGATGCGCGCGCCGCGGTACAGCGCCTTGAGGATCTCCACGCGCTGGCGCTCGCCCACCGAGAGGCTGCCCACCAGCGCGTGCGGGTCCACCGCGAGGCCGAAGCGCTGCGCCACCTCGCGCAGCCTGGCAATGGCCTGCGTGCGGCGCGTGAAGGGCTGCCACAGCGGCTCGGAGCCCATCACGATGTTGTCCAGCACGCTCAGGTTGTCGGCCAGCGTGAAGTGCTGGTGCACCATGCCGATGCCGGCCGCCAACGCGGCCTTGGGATCGCCGGGCGGCAGCGGCTGGCCGAAGGCCTCGATGCGGCCTGCGTCCGCGACGTAGTGGCCGAACAGGATGGACACCAGCGTGGACTTGCCCGCGCCGTTCTCGCCCAGCAGCGCCAGCACCTCGCCGCGTTGCAGCTGCAGCGAGATGCCGTCGTTGGCCACCAGCGTGCCGAAGCGTTTGGTGATGCCCTCCAGGCGCAGGACCGTCTCTTGCGAACTCACGGACGCGTGGGTGCAGCGCGAAGGATCAGGGGGCTCACTGGACTCATTTCGCGGTGGCCTTGGGCTGGCCGTCGTCCACCTTGACCGTGAACTTGCCGGCGGCGATGTCCGCCTCCTTCGCGCGCACCCTGGCCAGGACCTCGGCCGGCACCTTCTTCTCGAAGCTGCCCAGCGGCGACAGCGAGGAGCCCTTGTGCTTCATCATCGAGTAGGGGCCGTAGTCCTCGGCCTTGAAACTGCCGGCCTTCACGGCCTGGATGGCATGGCTGGCCGTGGGGCCGAAGTCCCACAGCGCCGAGGCCACCACGGTGTCGGGGTACTGCGCCTGCGTGTCGACCACGTTGCCGATGGCCAGCACCTTGCGTTCCTTGGCCGCATCGCTGACGCCGAAGCGCTCCGCATACATGATGTCGGCGCCCTTGTCGATCATTGCGAACGAGGCTTCCTTGGCCTTGGGCGGGTCGAACCAGCTGTTGATGAAGCTGATGCTGAACTCCACCTTGGGATTGACCTCCCTGGCGCCCGCCATGAAGGCGTTCATGAGCCGGTTGACCTCGGGGATCGGAAAGCCCCCCACCATGCCGATCTTGTGGCTCTTGGTCATGCCGCCGGCCACCATGCCGCTCAGGTAGGCTGGTTCCTGGATGTAGTTGTCGAACACGCTGAAGTTCGGTGCCTGCGGCTTGCCCGAGGAGCCCATCAGGAAGGCCACCTTGGGGAAGTCGCGTGCCACCTTGCGTGCGGCGGCCTCCACCGCGAAGGACTCGCCCACGATGAGCTGGTTGCCGGCCGTGGCGTACTCGCGCACCACACGCTCGTAGTCGGCGTTGGAGACGTTCTCGCTGGCCTTGTACTCGATCTCGCCGCGCGCCTCGGCTGCCTTCAGCGCGGTGTGCAGGCGCCCGACCCACTGCTGCTCGAAGGGCACGGTGTAGACGGCGGCAACCTTGAGCTTGGCCTGGGCCAGCACCAGGCCGGGCGCCGAGAGCGTGAGGGCCGTGGCGAGGGCGACGATGTGGCGGCGATTGAACGGTGTCATCGGAGTGGTTTTCTGCAAAGAAGGAATGCGATGGTGGCCTGCCGGGGCACGCACAGGAACTGGAGAAACCACTAGCAACTCATGTGCCAGCACGCTCCAGCATGGCATGCAGCAGCACGTTGCAGCCGGCCGTGATGTGTTCGGGCTTGGCGTCCTCGATCTCGTTGTGGCTGATGCCGTCCTTGCACGGGATGAAGATCATGCCGGCCGGTGCCAGCTGGGCCATGTAGACCGCGTCGTGCCCTGCGCCCGAGACCGCGGGCATGTGGGAGTAGCCGAGCTTGTGCGCGGCGCGCCCCACCGCGTCCACGCAGTCGGGGTGGAACTGCTGGGCGGGATAGGCGGAGGATGGCTGGATGTCCACCGACAGGCCCGTCTCCGCGGCCAGCTTGGCGGCGAAGGCCTTGACCTCGGCGGCCATGCCGTCCACCAGCGCGTCCGTCGCGTTGCGCAGGTCGATCGAGAACTTCACGCGGCCCGGGATCACGTTGCGGCTGTTGGGGAAGACCTGCACCATGCCCACCGTGCCGCGGCCGTGCGGCGGGTGGCGCAGCGCCGCGGCGACCACCTCCTGCATGATCTTGGCCGCCACCTGCATGGCGTCCTTGCGCAGCGCCATGGGCGTGGGGCCGGCATGGGCCTCCATGCCCGTGACCGTGCAGTCGTACCAGCGGATGCCCAGCACGCCGCTGACCACGCCGATCGTGACGTCGTTGTCCTCCAGCACCGGGCCCTGCTCGATGTGGGTCTCGAAGTAGGCGCCGATCGGATGGTCGCCAGGCTCCTGGGTGCCGATGTAGCCGATGCGCGCGAGCTCTTCCTGCACCGACTTGCCATCCACGTCCCGGGCCGCATAGGCATGCTCCAGCGTGAAGGCCTTGGCGAACACGCCCGAGCCCATCATCACGGGCACGAAGCGCGAACCCTCCTCGTTGGTCCAGAAGGCCACCTCGATCGGCGCCTCGGTCTCAATGCCATGGTCGTTGAGCGTGCGCACGACCTCGATGCCGGCCAGCACGCCGTAGTTGCCGTCGAACTTGCCGCCCGTGGGCTGGGTGTCGATGTGGCTGCCCGTCATGATGGGCGGCAGGCTGTTGTTGCGCCCGGGCCGGCGCATGAAGCCGTTGCCGATCTTGTCGATCGTGACCTCCATGCCGGCCTCGCGCGCCCAGCCCAGCACGAGGTCGCGGCCGCGCTTGTCCAGGTCGGTCAGCGTCAGGCGGCACACGCCGCCCTTGTCGGTGGCGCCGATCTGGGCCAGCTCCATCAGCGAGGCCCACAGGCGCTCGCCGTTGATGCGCAGGGTGTCGATCCGGGTCGGTTCGGCGGCGGTGGCGGTCATGGTGTTGCTCATGGTGGTGTCCAGGGCTTGCAGGGCTTGCAGTGGTTCAGCGGATGACGGCGCTTTGCGCCATGGCCTCGGCCCGCTTCTTGCCCGCCTCGAAGTTCGCGCCGAAGGCCGGCCGCTTGACGTAGCGCCCCGCGCCGCGCTCGGCGCGCAGCTCGCCGTTCACGTAAACGAGTTGGCCCCGGCTGATGGTGTGACTGGGAATGCCCTGGATGGCCATGCCCTCGAAGATGTTGAAGTCGCCCTTGCTGTGCTGGGTCTTGACCGACAGGGTCTTGGTGCCCGCCGGATCCCAGACCACGATGTCGGCGTCCGCGCCGGCCGCGATGCAGCCCTTTTGCGGGTAGATGTTGAAGAGCTTGGCGGCATTGGCCGAGGTCACGGCCACGAACTCGCTGGGCGTGAGGCGCCCGCTGTTGACGCCGTGCTGCCACAGCACGGCCATGCGCTCTTCGACGCCGCCCGTGCCATTGGGGATCTTCGTGAAGTCGTCCTTGCCACCGGCCTTCTGCTCGGCGCAGAAGGTGCAGTGGTCCGTGGCCGTGGTGTGCAGCTGGCCCGACTGCAGGCCGCGCCACAGGAACTCCTGGTTGATCTTGGGCCGAAACGGCGGGCTCATGACATGGGCGGCGGCGGTGGCGAAGTCCGCATGGCGGTAGACCGAGTCGTCCACCACCAGGTGGCCGGCCAGCACCTCGCCGTAGACCCGCTGGCCGCGCGCACGCGCACGCGCGATGGCTTCGGCGGCCTCGATGCAGGACACGTGCACCACGTAGATCGGCACGCCCAGCACGTCGGCGATCGCGATGGCGCGGTTCGCCGCCTCGCCCTCCACCATGGGCGGGCGCGACAGCGGGTGGCCCTCGGGGCCCGTGATGCCCATGCGCGCCACCTCCTGCTGCAGCAGGTAGACGAGCTCGCCGTTCTCGGCGTGCACGGTCGGCATGGCGCCGAGCTCCAGCGCGCGCTTGAAGCTGTTCACGAGCGTCTCGTCGTCGCACATGATGGCGTTCTTGTAGGCCATGAAGTGCTTGAAGCTGTTGACGCCCTCCTCGCGCACGAGGCGGCCCATGTCCTCGCGCACGGCCTCGCTCCACCAGGTCACGGCCACGTGGAAGCTGTAGTCGCTGGCCGATTTCTCGGCCCAGCCCTTCCATTTGTGGTACGCCTCCATGAGCGGTTCCTGCGGGTTCGGGATCACGAAGTCGATGATGGTCGTCGTGCCGCCGGCCAGGGCCGCCGCCGTGCCCGTGTAGAAGTCGTCCATGGTCACGCTGCCCATGAAGGGCAGCTGCATGTGCGTGTGCGGGTCGATGCCGCCGGGCAGCACGAGCTGGCCGCCCGCGTCCACCACGGTGGCCCCGGCAGGCGCCTGCAGGGACGGCCCCACGTCGGCGATCTGGCCGTCCACGCACAGCACGTCGGCGCGGAACTGGCGGTCGGCGTTGACCACGGTTCCGCCACGGATCAGGATGGTGCTCATCGTCTGGTGCTCCAGGTCTGCGGGGGGCGACGCATCACAGGCTTGCAACGGCTGCCTTGGCCGCTGCGCTGTTCGGATTGTGCGGGTGTGTGGTCCAGTTGGCGTAGTCGCCACGCACGGGCTTTCCCGTACGCGCGTCGATTTCTCCGGGTGCCAGGGTGCGCATGCTGATCGTGTCGGGCACGGGGCAGATGGACACGCACAGGTTGCAGCCCACGCACTCGGCTTCGTTGATCTCGAAATGGCGCTTGCCGTCCTTGGTCGCGAAGATGGCCTGGTGCGAGGTGTCCTCGCAGACCACGTGGCAGCGGCCGCACTGGATGCAGTTGTCCTGGTGGATGACGGCCTTCTCCACACGGTTCATGTCCAGCTGGTTCCAGCTGGTCACGCTGGGCACGGCCTTGCCCACCATCTGCGCGACGCTGGTGTAGCCCTGCGCGTCCATGAAGTTGGACAGGCCGTCGCACATGTCCTGGACGATCCGAAAGCCGTAGACCATGGCGGCCGTGCAGACCTGCACCGTGCCGCTGCCCATGGCGATGAACTCGGCCGCATCGCGCCAGTTGGCGATGCCACCGATGCCCGAGATGGGCAGGCCCGCGGTCTCGGCATCGCGCGCGATCTCGGCCACCATGTTCAGCGCGATGGGCTTGACGGCCGTGCCGCAGTAGCCGCCGTGCGAGCCCTGGCGTCCCACGCTGGGCAGCATGGTCATGTTCTCCAGGTCGACGCCCATGATGGAGTTGATGGTGTTGATCAGCGAGACCGCGTCGGCGCCGCCCTTCTTCGCGGCGCGCGCGGGGTAGCGGATGTCGGTGATGTTGGGCGTGAGCTTCACGATCACGGGCAGGTGCGTGAAGGTCTTGCACCAGCGCGCCACCATCTCGATGTACTCGGGCACCTGGCCCACCGAGGAGCCCATGCCGCGTTCGCTCATGCCGTGCGGGCAGCCGAAGTTGAGCTCGATGCCGTCGCAGCCCGTGTCCTCGACCATGGGCAGGATGCGCTTCCAGGAAGCCTCCTCGCAGGGCACCATGATGGAGGCGATCAGCGCGCGGTCCGGGAAGGCCCGCTTGACGCGGCGCATCTCGTCCAGGTTGGTCTGCAAGGGCCGGTCGGAGATCAGCTCGATGTTGTTGAAGCCGATCACGCGGCGGTCGCCGTTGCGCAGCGCGGCGTAGCGCGGCCCGTAGACGTTGACCACGTGTGGGTCCTCGCCCAGGGTCTTCCAGACCACGCCGCCCCAGCCGGCTTCGAAGGCCCGCATGACGTTGACCTCCTTGTCGGTGGGCGGCGCGGAGGCCAGCCAGAAAGGGTTGGGGCTTTGGATGCCGACGAAGTTCGTGCTGAGGTCTGCCATGGCGGTGCTCCAGATGCGGTGGCGTTGTGCGGTGGCTTGTGCGGTGCTGCCTTGGGCTCAGTCGGCCATGGCCGCGTGCATGGACAGCGCGGCCAGCTTGCCGTGCTCCACGGCCTCGACGGTCAGGTCGCGGCCGCCCACGCGGCAGTCGCCGCCGGCCCAGACCTTGGGGTGCGAGCTGCGGCCCTGGTCATCGGTCCGGATGCGGCCCGCCTGCAGCTCCAGCAGCGCGCCCAGCGGCTGCGCCACGAAGCTCTGGCCGATGGCCTTGAGCACGAGGTCGGCTTCGAGTTCGAAGTGCTCGCCCGTGGGCTGCAGGGCGCCGTTCTCGGCGCGCACCGCGGCGAAACGCATGCCACGCACCCGGCCGGCCTCGGCCAGCACGGCCTCGGGGCTGGCCCAGTGGCGGATCGTGACGCCGTTGACCTGCGCCCATTGCTGCTCGTGTGCGGAGGCCGACATGTGCTCGGCGCCGCGTCGGTAGACGATGGTGACCTCTTCGGCGCCGAGCTTCTTGGACTGCACGGCGGCGTCCACTGCGGTCATGCCGCCGCCGATCACCACCACCTTGCGGCCGATGGGCACGGCCGCGACATCGCTCGCCTGGCGCAGCTCGGCGATGAACTCCACGGCATTGCGCAGGCCGGTGACGGCGGGCTCGGCGATGCCGATGGCGTTGACGCCGGCCAGTCCCATGCCCAGGAAGACCGCGTCGTGCTCCTGCACCAGCTGGTCCAAGGTGGTGTCCCGGCCCAGGACCTGGTTGCAGCGCAGTTCGATGCCGCCGATGGACAGCAGCCAGTCCACCTCCTGCTGCGCGAAGCCGCCCGTGGTCTTGTAGGTGGCCAGGCCGTATTCGTTGAGCCCGCCCGGCTTGGGGTTGGCGTCGAGCAGCAGCACCGCGTGGCCCAGGCGCGCCAGGCCGTGCGCGCAGGCCAGGCCGGCCGGGCCGGCGCCGACCACGGCCACCTTGCGGCCCGTGGGCGCGGCGCGCGTGAACAGCGGCGCGCCGGGCTGGGCGAAGTAGCTGTCGGTGGCAAAGCGCTGCAGCATGCCGATCTCCACCGGCTTGTCCTCGTGGGTGCTGCGCACGCAGGCCTGCTCGCACAGCACTTCGGTGGGACAGACCCGCGCGCACATGCCGCCCAGCGGGTTGGCGCTCAGGATCGCATGGGCCGAACCGCGGATGTTGCCGTCGGCGATGCGCTGGATGAAGGACGGCACGTCGATGCCCGTGGGACAGGCGGTCTGGCAGGGCGCGTCGAAGCAGTAGTAGCAGCGGTCCGCCTCGATCCTGGCCTGGGCCAGTGTGAGCGGCGGGTGCGCGTCACTGAAGTTCTGCGCGTACTGCGCGGCGCTGAGTCGGCCGGCTTGCAGGCAGGCCGGCGCGGCGGCGGCTGCGTTGACAGGGGATGGCTGGCGCATGGCTGGCTTTCCTTTGGTGCATCGCAAGAAAAATTCTTACCAATTGGTAAGTTTTGGTGCATTGAATCGGCGCGGTGCCCGGTCTTCAACCGCGTTTACCCGTAGATTGCAAAAGCCGGGCCAGGCCCGGCCCGTGGCCGGACGGCCGCCGCGACAAAGACCGCAGCCGCCCGGCGCCTGCCGGCGGCGCACTACCATCTGCGCCCATGCCCTCCCCCAAATCCCCCGCCACCAAGGGCCGACGCAGCGACAACCGCGAGCGGCTCGAGCTGGAGATCCTGGATGGCGCCAAGCGCCTGTTCGCGCGCGGCGGCTTCGCCGGCGTGTCGCTGGACCACATCGCGGCCGAGGTCGGCACGGCCAAGCAGAACGTGCTGTATTACTTCGGCAGCAAGGACGAGCTGTACCGGCGCGTGCTGCATGGCGTGCTGGACGAATGGCTCGCCCACATGGCGGCCATCGTCGACCACGCGGACGACCCCAAGGCCGCGCTGCGCGGCTACATCGCGGGCAAGCTGCGCTTTTCGCGCGAGCACCCCGAGGGCTCGCGCGTGTTCGCCAACGAGGTGATCGCCGGCGCACCGCTGTTCGCCCAGGAGATCCGCGACCGCGTGGTGCCCGCCCTGCAGATGGACATCGCCGTGTTCAACCGCTGGGCCGAGGCCGGCGTCTGCCGCCCCGTCGACGCGACCCATCTGATGGTGGTGCTGTGGGCCTCCACCCAGGCCTATGCCGACTTCGCGACGCAGATCTGCCTGGTGCTGGGCAAGCCCGCGCTCGCACCCTCGGACTTCGAGGCCGCAGAGGCCTTGCTCGTGGACATGGTGTTGCGCACGGTGTTGCAGGATCCGGCGCCGGCGCCGGCGCCGGCACTGCCTGCCCGAGGGGCCTGAACGCGGCAACAGGATGCCCCTCGGCCTGCGGGCCGGCCGGCCGCCCGCGGCGGGTCAGGGCCCGGCGTCGATCACCACGCCGTGCCGCGCGGCAGCCGTGCGCAAGGCCAGCAGCGCCGCATCGAAGTCGAAGGCCTGCACCGCCTGCGTGACGCCAGCGAAGCCCTGGTCGCCCAGGATCTGGTGCAGCGCGCCGCGGTGCGTGCTCAGGTAGTCCTCTGCCTGCGCATCGGAGTCGGCCAGCAGGCGCGCGAAGGCCTTGGCGCGCTGGCCTCCCTCTACCGCATCGACGGCGGGTGGTGCAGGCGTCGCGACCGGTGCGCTGGCGTCGGTCGCGGCCCAGGTCAGGCGCAGGGCCTGCACGCAGGCGTCCAGCTCGGCACCAAAGTCCACCAGCGCGCCACCGGTGTCATGGCCACGGCGCAAGCCCTCCTCCAGCATGGTGGCCAGGTCGTGCAGCGTGCCCAGGCCGATGTTGCCGGCCACGCCGCGCACCGTGTGCGCCACGCGCTCGGCCTCCTCGCGCCGGCCCGCAGCCAGCGCGGCTGCGATGCGCTCGGCCGCATCGGCCTGCCCATCGGCGAACTGGCGCAGCAGGCGCAGGTACAGCGCCTGGTTGCCGCCCACGCGCCGCAATCCCGCCGTGGTGTCCAGCTGGACTGCATCGGGCAGCATGGTCTCGCGTGGCGCCACCGCCGGCGCGGCCGGCGCTGGCGCGGCCGCCTCCATGTCGGTGGCCGTGCCGGTGGCCACCGCGACGGCCTGGACCGGCCGCGCCTGCACCCAGCGCAGCAGCGACTTGAACATGGCCGGCGGGTCCAGCGGCTTGGTGATGTGGTCCACCATGCCGACGGCCAGGCAGCGCTCGCGCTCCTCCACCATGGCGTGGGCCGTCATGGCGATGATGGGCAGCTCGGCAAAGCGCGGGTCGGCGCGGATCAGCCGCGTGGCATCCATGCCGCCCATCACGGGCATCTGCAGGTCCATCAGCACGGCATCGAAGGCCGCGCCGTTCAGCAGCAGGTCCACGGCCTCGCGCCCGTTGTGGGCCACGCGCACCCGGGCGCCCGCGCCCTCGAGCAGCTCGACGGCGATCTGCTGGTTGATCTCGTTGTCCTCGGCCAGCAGCAGGCGCACGCCGCGCAGCAGGTCGGGCGCCGTGGTCTCCACGGCCGCGGGCCGCGCGGACGGGGCCGAGGTGGGCACCAGCACGGTCATCAGCGCATCGACCAGTGCCGAGGCGCCCACGGGCTTGACGACGAAGGCCCCGATGCCGGCCTGCTCGGCATGCGCGCGCACCTCGTCGCGGCCATAGGCCGTGGCCATCACGATGTGCAGGCTGCGGTCGAGCGCGCGCACGCGCCGCGCGGTCTCGATGCCGTCGATGCCGGGCATCTGCCAGTCCACCACCATGAGACCGTAGGGCCGGCCGGACTGTGCACGCGACACCGCGGCGACCGCGGCCTCGCCACTGGCCACGGTGTCGACCGCAAAGCCCATGCCGCTCAGCTGCACGTGCATGAGCTCGCAGGCCGTGGCGTTGTCGTCCACCACGAGCGCGCGCATGCCGCGCATGGTGCCCAGCGCAGAGGCATCGCGCCCGCCGCTGTCCTCGCCCACACCCAGGCGCAGCGTGAACCAGAACAGGCTGCCCTCGCCCGGCCGGGATTCGGCGTGGATCTCCCCGCCCATGAGTTCCACGAGCCGCTTGCTGATGGTCAGGCCCAGCCCCGTGCCGCCGTACTTGCGCGTGGTCGAGCCGTCGGCCTGCGTGAAGGCCTGGAACAGCCGGCCGGCCTGCTCGGCCGTCATGCCGATACCCGAGTCGCGCACGTCCACGCGCAGCTGCACGCGCTGGTCTTCGCCCACCGACTCGCGCGCCAGTTCGCGCACCGACACCACGACCTGGCCCTGCTCGGTGAACTTCACGGCGTTGCCGACCAGGTTGGTGATGACCTGGCCCACACGCAGCGCATCGCCCACCAGCACGGGCGGTACCTCGCGCGCGGTGTCGAACAACAGCTCCAGGCCCTTGTCACTGGCCTTTTGCGCCAGCAGCGCGGCCACGTTGTCCAGCACCTCGTCGAGCCGGAACGGCGTGGCCTCGATGTCCAGCTTGCCGGCCTCCACCTTGGAGAAGTCCAGGATGTCGTTGATGATGCCGAGCAGCGCCGTGCCCGCGTTGTGCACCTTGGACACGTAGTCGCGCTGGCGCGGGTTGAGCTCGGTCCTGAGCGCCAGCATCGACAGGCCGATGATGGCGTTCATCGGCGTGCGGATCTCGTGGCTCATGTTGGCCAGGAAC
>DATKFT010000877.1:0-3187 GCA_035544335.1 Pseudorhodoferax sp. | reverse complement strand
GCGCCTGTGGCCCGTGCAGCCCACGCCGCAGCGCTTCACGGTGCAGGGCCAGGGCGACAGCGCCGTCATCGCGCCGGCCAATGCAGGCCGCTACGGCGCGCTGCTGTCGTTCGCCGAGGCGATCCCGCTGGAACGCGCGGTGCAGCTCTATGCCGGCCTGTACCCGCTGTTCCAGCAGGCCTATGAAGAGCTGGGCTACCCGGGCCGCTATTTCAACGACCGCCTGGTCGCGGTGCTCGACCACCTGCTGCAGGCGCCCGAGCCGCAAGGCCCGATCGGGGTGCGCCTGCTGGAGGTGCGCGGCGAACTGGTCGACCCCAGGCCCTGGGTGCGCTACGAATTCGCCGACCCGCAGCTGCAGGCCTTGTCGGCCGGCCAGAAGATGCTGGTGCGCATGGGCCCGGCCAACGAGAAACGCGCCAAGACCCTGCTGGCCAAGCTGCGCCGGCTGGTCGCGGCCGGCGTCACGCCGGCACCAGCACCGGCGGCGTCGCGCTGATCAGCCGGCCGCGCGCTTGGCCAGGATCTCGAAGGCCGGCAGCGTCTTGCCTTCCAGCACTTCGAGGAAGGCGCCGCCGCCCGTGGAGATGTAGCCCACGTCCTTCTCGATGCCGTACTTGGCGATGGCGGCCAGCGTGTCGCCACCGCCGGCGATGCTGAACGCGCTGCTCTCGGCGATCGCGCGCGCGATCGCCTGCGTGCCCTGGGCGAAGGCGTCGAACTCGAACACGCCGACCGGGCCGTTCCACACGATGGTGCCGGCCTGCTTGAGCTTGTCGGCCAGAACCGCGGCAGTCTTGGGGCCGATGTCCAGGATCAGGTCGTCGGCCGCCACGTCGGCCGCGGCCTTCACGGTGGCCGGCGCATCGGCCGCGAAGCTCTTGGCCGTCACCACATCGACCGGGATCGGCACCTCGGCGCCGCGCGCCTTCATGGAGGCGATCACGGCCTTGGCCTGGTCCACGAGATCGGGCTCGGCCAGGCTCTTGCCGATCGGCAGGCCCGCGGCCAGCAGGAAGGTGTTGGCGATGCCACCGCCGACGATGAGGCCGTCGACGTTCTGCGACAGCGACTGCAGGATGGTCAGTTTGGTGCTGACCTTGGAGCCGGCCACGATGGCGACCAGGGGCCGCTTGGGATTGGCCAGCGCCTTCGTGATCGCGTCGATCTCGGCGGCCAGCAGCGGACCGGCGCAGGCGGTCTTGGCGAACTGCGCGATGCCGTAGGTCGTGGCCTCGGCGCGGTGCGCGGTGCCGAAGGCATCGTTGACGTAGATATCGCACAGCGCGGCCAGCTTCTTCGCGAGCGCCTCGTCGTTCTTCTTCTCGCCCTTGTTGACGCGGCAGTTCTCCAGCAGCACCACCTGGCCGGGCTGGACCTGCACGCCGTCGACCCAGTCAGAGACCAGCGGAACCCCGTTTTCGTAAGGATGGCCCAGCAGCTCGCCCAGGCGCTTGGCGACCGGCGCCAGCGAGTCCTCGGGCTTGAAGGCCCCTTCGGTCGGACGGCCCAGGTGCGAGGTCACCATGACGGCCGCGCCCGCGTCCAGCGCCATGCGGATGCAGGGCACGGACGCGCGCACGCGGGTGTCCTCCGTGATATTGAAGGCGTCGTCCTGGGGCACGTTGAGGTCGGCGCGGATGAAGACGCGCTGGCCGGCGGCCTTGCCTTGGGCACACAGATCGGAGAAGCGGAGGACGTTCATGGTGTGGTGGTAGGAGATGGTGGACGACAACCCGCCATTGTAGAAAGCGCCCCCTGCCCTACCAACCCAGTCCCACGTGCAGCGGCAGGTACACGGCCATGCCCACCAGCATGGTGCCCAGCACGCCGCCGCGCCAGAAGTACCAGGCTGCGCCGACCGCGGCCGCGTACAGGCGCGCGTCCTGCCAGGTGGCGATGAAGTGCCCCTCGCTCATGACGATCTCGGGCGCGATGACCGCCGCCAGCGCGGCCACGGGCGCGTAGTGCAACGCGCGGTGCGCCCAGTCGGGCAGGCCCCATGGACGGTCCAGGATGAAGAAGAAGCAGCGCGTGAGCACGGTCACGCCGGCCAGGCCGACGATGACGGCCAGCGTCCACAGGTCGGTGGTGCCGGGCGCGCTCACGGGAGCCCCCTGGGGCCTGCGGCCTGTCCCGCCAGGCGGGAGCGAACTTGCTTGGGGCGACCCAGCGCTGCGCTCACTTCTCGTCCTCCTCGTCGGCGTCGAGTCCCAGCTGCTTTTCGAGCCAGAAGCAGGCCAGCACCGCCACGCCGATGCCGGCGACGATGTTGAGCTTGAGCGGCAGGGCGTAGGCAGCGACCGCCGTGGCCGAGGCGATCAGCGCGGCCAGGATGCGCAGCCGCGTCGTCGCCATCGAGCAGACGATGGCCAACAGGCTCAGCACGCCCGCAAATCCCAGGCCCCACTCGGACGGAATGAAATTGGCCAGCGCGATGCCCAGGAGGCTCATGCCCATCCAGGCCAGCCAGGTCACGCAGTAGCCACCGGTCAGGTAGGCCTCCTGCGCCTGCCGTTCGGCCGGCGTATTGCCAGGCGCGGCATGGCGCCGCGTGAACATGGCATAGCTCATGTCCGCCGTCAGGTAGCCGTGCAGCAGCCGGCGCCAGCGCGGCATGTGCAGCAGATAGGGCCGCAGGTGCAGGCTGAACACCACGAAGCGCAGGTTCACGCAGAAGCCCGTGGCCAGGATGACCCAGAACGGCGCACCCGCCACCAGCAGCGGCAGCGCCGCCAGCTGCGAGCTGCCGGCATAGACCAGCAGCGTCATGGCCATGGCCTCGACCACGGACAGGCCCGACTTGAGCATGGCCACGCCGGTCATGAGGCCCCAGGCACCGATGCCCATGGCCACCGGCAGCATTTCGCGCGCAGCCTCGTGGAACGCCGGCTGGCGCCGGACCTCGGCAGACCAGAACATCAGCCGAGGACCTGGCCGGGCTGGACCGCAAAGCCCGCCAGCAAGGTGGCGGCGGGCAGGCGCTTGCCGCCAGCGCGCTGCAGCTCGGTCAACAAGAGCACACCCTCGCCCGTGGCCACGGCCAGGCCCGCGGCATCGGCGGCCAGCACCGTGCCGGGCGCAGCGCCCGCAGCGCCGGGCTGGACCCGGCCGGCCCAGCACTTGAGCGTCTCGCCACCGAGCTGGGCGGTCGCGCCCGGAAACGGGTCGAACGCGCGCAGGCGCC
>DATKFT010000876.1:0-1953 GCA_035544335.1 Pseudorhodoferax sp. | reverse complement strand
CATGAAGGTGATGGTTTCCAGCGGAGGACGCAGCCGGGCCAGCTCCTTGCCGAGCGCGCTGGCATCGAAGGGCGCAGCCAGGATGGAACGGCCCACCTGCGCGCCGCCCGGCGCATCGGGGTGGTAGTCGGGGTACAGCGTGGGCACGAACTGCACGGCCGTCTCGCGTTCGAACCAGTCGACCATGGCGCTCGCGTGCTCCAGGAAGGCCTCTGCCGCCGGCGCATCGAAGAAGCGACCGGCCTGGTCCTGCAGGTAGCTGCGCATCGCCGCGCGCGTGTCGCCGGCCCGGTCGTGGCGGCTGCCCGGGATCCAGAGCACGCCGCCCGAGAACGCCGTGGTGCCGCCGAAGACCGGCGCCTTCTCGACCACGACCACGTCCAGGCCCAGCTTCCTGGCCGTGATGGCGGTGGACAGGCCGCCGGCGCCCGAGCCGACGACCAGCAGGTCGCAGACCAGGTCCGGCGGGACGGGAGCGGATGGGGTGTGCATGGGCATGTCTCCTTGGGGTGTGCGAAGCCACCGCATGCGCTGGGCATGCGGAAAAAGCGGATGGCTGGGGACTCAGGCGGCGGGGGCCGCGTCGTTGAAGCCGGGGCGCGGCACCATGTCCATCAGCATGCAGGCCAGGCCGCCGTCGACCACCAGTTCTGCGCCGTTGACATAGGCCGCGCGCGGGCTGGACAGGAACAGCACGGGGTCGGCGATGTCCTGCGGCTCGCCGATGCGGCGGCTGGCCGTGGCGGCCGCGCGGCGCGCCTCGAAGCCGGGCTCGGCGTAGAAGCGGGCCGACAGCGCCGTGCGGACCATGCCGGGGCAGACCACGTTGCTGCGCACGCCCTGCGGCCCCCACTCGGCCGCGAGCTGGCGCGACAGCAGGCGCACGCCGGCCTTGCTCGCGCTGTAGGCCCCGCTCGCGGTCTGCGGGTGCAGCGCGGAGACCGAGGCGACATGCACGATGCTGCCGCCACCTGCTTGCAACATGTCCTGGCCGAAGGCGCGCGCGCAGAGCAGGTAACCCGTCAGGTTGACCGCGAGCACGGCGTTCCATTCGGCGAGGGAGACCGTCGCCAGCGCGCCCGGACGCAGCAGGCCCGCGTTGTTGACCAGCGCCGCGATCGGGCCCAGCTGCTGGCGCACCTGCTCTGCGGCGGCCAGCACGGCGGCTTCGTCGGCGATGTCACAGGCCAGCGCCAGCGCACGCGCGCCCTGCCCTTCCAGCGCGCCGGCAACGCGGCGCGCCGCGTCGATGTCGCGGTCCACGAGCGCAACCTGCGCGCCCGCGGCGGCGAAGCCCTGTGCGATGGCGGCGCCGATGCCGCTGCCCGCGCCGCTGACCACGCACACGCGGCCGGCCAGGCCCAGCCAGGATGGGTCGGACGATTCGTTCGTGGTCTTGTTGGGAAGGGGCTGCTGCATCTGGCGTGTCTCCGTCTTGGTACGGTCTCAAGCATCGCGCCGCAGAGCACAATCTTCAATCGACAAAGTCGGCCATGAACCGGACAATCCGTGCATCACGAGGAGACGCGCGATGCGCACAGAACCCGGCACCGTGCGCAGCTTTGCGCTCTACGGCAGCAGCGACCAGCAGCCGGCCTGGGCCGAGCTGGTGCACCTGGAGACCATTCCCGAGCGCTCCAGCCTGTTCGACTGGGAGATCGACCTGCACTTCCACGAGGGGCTGCTGCAGCTGCTCTACCTCACGCACGGTGGCGAGGGCGAGGCCGTCATCGACGGCGTGCGCTGGGCGCTGCGCCCGCCCTGCCTGGTCGTGGTGCCCGCGCGCGCGGTGCACGGCTTCAGCTTCCACCCCGCCACCGACGGGCCCGTCATCACCGCCGCACAAAAACCGCTGGAGTCGCTGGCCGCGCTGACGGCGCCGCAGCTGCTCGCGCACCTGCAGCGCCCGGCCGTGCTCGAGCTGCCGCAGGACAGCCGCCACGCGCAGGTGCT
>DATKFT010000875.1:0-6680 GCA_035544335.1 Pseudorhodoferax sp. | reverse complement strand
GCCGTGCAGGCGCAGGTCCTGCTCATGGACGAGCCGCTGGCCAACCTGGACCCGCCGCACCAGGCCGACTGGCTGGCCATGGCGCGCGCGCTGGCCAGCGCCGGCCGCACGCTGGTCAGCGTGCTGCACGAGCTGCCCGCGGCGCTGCAGGCCGACGCGCTCGTCATCGTCGAGCGCGGGCGCATCGTGCACCACGGCGCCAGCGGCGAGGCGGCCACGCACCGCGCGCTGGAGGCCGTGTTCGCGCAGCGCGTGGCCGTGCACCATGTCGCGGGCCAATGGATCACGGTCCCGAAATGAGAGACACCCCCAGGCCGCTGCGCGGCTCCCCCCTTGCGCTCCAGCGGTCTGGCAGAGCCCGCCCCGTGGATGTCGCTGGCATGGCCTGCTCCGCGGCCTTTGGCACCGAGCAGGGCGGGCCGCCGCTGCAGCCGATACGGCAGCGCACAGCGCGCGCCATGACGAGATAGGAGAAGAGACCCATGCAGATCGAAACCCCACCCAGCACCAAGCCCTACGAGAAGCCAGAAGGCGAGCGCCGCGGCCTGGTCATCGTCAACACCGGCGACGGCAAGGGCAAGAGCACGGCCGCGTTCGGGCTCGCGCTGCGCGCCCACGGGCGCGGCAAGGCCGTCAAGATCTACCAGTTCATGAAGGTGCCGACCGCGCGCTTCGGCGAGCACCGCATGTTCGAGCAGCTCGGCATTCCGATCGAGGGCCTGGGCGACGGCTTTTCGTGGAAGAGCCAGGACCTGGAGCGCTCGGGCCAGCTCGCGCGCGATGGCTGGGAGAAGGCCAAGGCCAGCATCCTGTCGGGCGCGTACTTCATGGTCACGCTGGACGAGATCACCTACCCGCTGGTCTACGGCTGGCTGCCGCTGGACGATGTGCTGGCCACGCTGCGCGCGCGTCCCAAGGATGTGCACGTGGTGCTGACCGGCCGGCGCTGCCCGCCCGAGATCATCGAGCTGGCCGACACCGTGACCGAGATGACGCTGGTCAAGCACGCGTTCAAGGCCGGCGTGCCGGCCCAGCGCGGCATCGAGGATTGAGCGCCGCCGCGCTCTGGCTCGCGCTGCTGGTGGACCGCCTGTGGGGCGAGCCGCCGGCCGCGCTGCACCCCGTCGTGGCCATGGGTCGCTACCTGGGCTGGGCCGGCCGGCGGCTGCCACAGCCACCGCAGTCACCCGCTGCCGCCTTCGCGGCCGGCGCGCTGGCCTGGTGTGCGGGGGCACTCGCGATCGGCGCGCTCGCCGCGGCGCTGCAATGGGCCTTGCTGCGCTGGCTGCCGGCCTGGGCCGCCTGGCTCGCGCTGGGCCTGGCGCTCAAGCCGCTCTTGGCCTGGCGCATGCTGCGTGACGAGGTGCTGGCGGTCGAGGCCGCGCTGGGCAGCTCGCTGGCCGCGGGCCGCGCGCGCCTGGCCATGCTGGTCAGCCGCGACGTGGCGTCGCTGGACGCCTCCATGGTGCGCGAGAGCGCGATCGAATCGCTGGCCGAGAACCTCAACGACTCCGTGGTGGCGCCGCTGTTCTGGTTTGCACTGCTGGGCCTGCCCGGCGCCGCGGTGTTCCGCTTTGCCAACACGGCCGACGCCATGTGGGGCTACCGCGGCCTGCGCGGCGGGCGCGACTGGGAATGGGCCGGCAAGTGGGCCGCGCGCGCCGACGATGTGCTGGGCTGGGTGCCTGCGCGCATCACGGCCGTGCTGCTGTGTCCCTTGCGCATGTACGGGGCCTTGCCTGCCGAGGCCGGCCGCACGCCGTCGCCCAACAGCGGCTGGCCCATGGCGGCCATGGCGCTGCGACTGGGCGTGCGGCTGCGCAAGCCCGGCGCCTATGCGCTGCACGCGCAGGGCAGGGCGCCGAGCGCCGACGATGTGCAACGCGCCGCGCGCCTGGGCCAGGGTGCCGTGCTCGCGGCCGACGTGCTGGCCACGCTCGTGCTGCTGGCCGTGCCAGGAGACCTGCCGTGAGCGGGCCGGCGCAGCCGCGCGTGCACGGCGGCGCGGACGCGGCCGGCGCGCCGCGCTGGGATTTCTCCACCTGCGCGAATGCGGCCGGCCCCTGTCCGCCCGCGCTGGCGGCCGTGCGCGCGGCCGACCCGACGCGTTACCCCGACCCCGGCGCAACCGCCGTGCGTGCGGCGCTCGCGGCGCTGCACGGCGTGGGGCCCTGGCGCATCCTGCCGGCCGCGAGCGCGAGCGAGTTCATCCAGCGCATCACCGCCGTCACGGGCCGGCTGTGGCCGGGCCGTGTGGCCGTGCCGCGCCACGCCTATGGCGACTACGCTGCGGCGGCGCGGGCCTGGGCGCGTGCAGTGCAGGTGGACCAGCAGATGGATGGGCAGGCGGGTGCCGTGCCCGCCACGCTGCGCTGGACCGCCGACCCCTCCAGTCCGCTGGGCGAGGACGGCCTGCTGCTGCCGCATGGCGGCGCCTGCCCCACGGTGCTCGACGCGGTCTACGCGCCGCTGCGCCTGGCGGGCGCCTCGGCCTGGGGCGGCGGCGCACGCGACGCCGTCTTCGTGCTGCACAGCCCCAACAAGGCGCTGGGCCTGACCGGCATCCGCAGCGCCTACGCGGTCGCGCCGCAGGACGCGGACTACGACGTGCGCGCGCTGTGCCAGGCGCTGGAGGCCGCGGCGCCGTCCTGGCCGCTGTCGGCACACGGCGACGCGATGCTGCAGCAATGGGCCGCCACGCCCGTGCAGGACTGGGTGGCGGCCTCGCTGGCGCAGCTGGCGCACTGGAAGGCGCAGCTGCAGCAGTCCCTGGCCGAACGCGGCTTCGCGTTGCACGCCAGCGTGACGCCGCACTTCGTGGTGCGCCCGCCGGCCGGGTTCGCGCCCGATGCGGTGACCAGTCTGCGCGCGCACGGCGTGGCGGTGCGCGACACCGCCTCGTTCGGCCTGCCGGGCTGCTGGCGCGTGTCGGCGCAGCCGCCCGGTGCACAGCAGGCCCTGCTGCGCGCCTGCGACGCGCTGCCGCGCACGGGCTGAGCGCGCAGCGGGCCGGGCCACTATCATGGCCCGCTCTTTTTGCTGCGAGCCTTCCCATGGACCCCATCCGTTTCGGCAACACCGGCCTGCAGGTCTCGCGCCTGTGCCTGGGCTGCATGAGCTACGGCGCGCCCGAGCAGGGCAACCACAGCTGGACCCTGCCCGAGGCCGCGAGCCGCCCCTTCCTCAAGAAGGCGCTGGACCTCGGCATCAACTTCTTCGACACGGCCAACGTCTACTCGGCCGGCAGCAGCGAGGAGATCGTCGGCCGGGCGCTGGCGGACTACGCGCCGCGCGCGGAAATCGTGGTTGCGACCAAGGTGCACGGCCGCATGCGGCCCGGGCCCAACGGGGCGGGCCTGTCGCGCAAGGCCATCCTCGCGGAGATCGACCACAGCCTGAAGCGCCTGGGCATGGACCATGTGGACCTCTACCAGATCCACCGCTGGGATGCGGCCACGCCGATCGAGGAGACCATGGAGGCGCTGCACGACGTGGTCAAGGCCGGCAAGGCGCGCTACATCGGTGCCTCGTCCATGTACGCCTGGCAGTTTGCCAAGGCCCAGGCCGTGGCCGAGCGCCATGGGTGGACGCGCTTCGTCTCCATGCAGAACTACCTGAACCTGCTGTACCGCGAGGAGCAGCGCGAGATGCTGCCGCTGTGCCGCGACCAGGGCGTGGCCGTGATCCCCTGGAGTCCGCTCGCGCGTGGGCGCCTCACGCGCGACTGGGATGCGCACAGCAGCCGCGCCGAGACCGATGCGTTCGGCCGCTCGCTGTACGCCAGGACGGCCGATGCTGACCGCAAGGTGGTCGAGGCGGTGGCCCAGGTCGCCGCCGCACGCGGCGTGCCGCGGGCCCAGGTCGCGCTGGCCTGGGTGCTGCAGCAGCCGGGCGTGACGGCGCCCATCGTCGGCGCGACCCGGATGGAGCACCTGGACGATGCGGTGGCCGCGCTGGCGCTGCAGCTCACGCCCGAGGAGACGGCGCTGCTCGAGGCGCCCTACGTGCCGCACGCGGTGGTCGGCTTCTCGTGACGGCCGCGGCGCCGGAACGCGCGGGGCTGGACGCCTTGCTCGCCGCAGCACGTGCCGCGCAGGCCCAGGCCTATGCGCCGTACTCGCGCTTCCGGGTCGGCGCCGCGCTGGCCACGCCCGACGGCCGCGTGTTCGCGGGCTGCAACGTCGAGAACGCGGCCTACCCGAGCGGCACCTGCGCCGAGGCCGGTGCGGTCGCGGCCATGGTCGCGGCCGGCGGCCGCGCGATCGCCGACATGGTGGTCGTGGGCGAGGGGCCGCAACCCCTCACGCCCTGCGGCGATTGCCGCCAGCGCATCCGCGAATTCGCGACCGGCACCACGCGCGTGCACAGCGCCGGTGCGCAAGGCCTGGCGCGCAGCTTCACGCTCGAAGAGCTGCTGCCGCAATCCTTCGGCCCGGAGCACCTGCGCCCCGGACCCTGAGGCCACGCACCCGGGGCGGCGCGGCAACGGGGGAGCGGTCCGTGGCCGTGGCTCCCTTTTTCTCGCTCAAATGGATATCCGCGCGCCTGGATTTCATCTATAAACGTAACAAATCCCTTGCCCGCCTCTTTCCCCATGCACCAAGAGAGCTACCGGGTGGTTCCGCCGTCGTTGCTGGCTCGTGTCCTGCGCGGCTAGGAAACCATCCGCCCATGCCTGTCTCCCCCCCGCAGCGTCGTGACGCCGCCCCCGTGGACGCAGCGCCGGATGCAGAGCCTTCCGCGCTGATCGTCTGCGACCGCGCAGGTCGCGTGCAGCGCAGCAATGGCGCCTGGTCCCGCTGGTTCGGACGCGCGGGCCATGGCGTTCCCTCCCTCTTCGATCCGGATTTGTATGCGGAAGGGGTGGATGGTGTGCAAAGCCTGCTGCAATGGCTGGCGCAGGCTGAGGAGGGCGAGGGCACGCCAGCCCCGCTGGCACTGCGCTTCGTGCGCCAGGACGGCGCGCAGTTCCTGGGGCGCGTGCAGTGCTCCACGCTGGAACTCGGCGGCCACACCTGGTACAGCGCCTGGGTCAGCGAGGAGCCCCCCCAGCGGCCCGTGCCACAGCGCGAGGACGAGGCCTTGCTGCTGGACCACATGCTGGCGGGCGTGGTCTTCATGGCAGATGGCAAGCTGCTGCGCGCCAACACCGCCTTCGCGCGCATGTTCGGCTTCGCAGACGTCCAGAGCCTGGTGGGCCAGGACATCCAATGCCTGTACGAGGACGAGTTCGAGTTGCAGCGCTGCGTCACCGAGAGCGCCCGCTCGTTCGCACACGGCGAGATCTGCAGCATCACCTGGCGCGCGCGGCGCCAGGACGGCAGTGCGTTCCAGGTCTACGCGCGCGGGCGCGCGGTCGATACGCCGGGGGGGCGCGACGCCACCGTCTGGACCATCGACGACGAGACGGACCTGCGCCGTGCGCAGGAGGCGCGGCAGGACAACGAGACCTACAGCCGCATGCTGCAGGACTCGCACATCGCGATGTCGATCTACGACCCCGCCGCCGACTGCTACACGGACTGCAATGAATCGGCGCGCAAGCTCTACGGGCTGGCGCACCGCGAGGACCTCGTGGGACAGACCGTGCTCTCGGTCTCGGCGCCGTGGCAGGAGAACGGCATGGAGTCGGCGCAGATGCTGGCCATGGGCCGCAAGAGGCTGCAGAGCCGTGGCAGCGAAATGCCCAGCTTCGAGTGGCTGCACCGCCGTCCCGACGGCGTGGAGTGGATGGCCGAGGTCCATGGCACGCCGTTCCGTTACCGCGGCCGCACGCTGATCCAGTTCACGGTCATCGACATCACCGAGGCCAAGCAGGCGCGCCGGCAGATGGAGGAGATGGCGGTGTTCCTGCAGACCATGATCGACCGCATGCCCAACGCGGTGTTCTACAAGGGTCCGGACACGCGCTTTCTGGGTTGCAACCAGGCCTTCGAGCAGGCCTTCGGCGTGCGGCGCGAGGACCTGCTGGGCAAGCGCGTGGACGAGCTGGACTATGTGCCCGCGCAGATGCGGGCCGAGCTGCAGGCCGAGGACGAACACGTGGTCGCCAACGCCACGCACGAGCGCCGTGAGACCCGGTTGATGTTTGCCGACGACCGCATGCACCAGGTGCTGCACTCGGTCAGCGGCTTTCGCAAGCCCGATGGCAGCCCGGGCGGCCTCGTGGGCGTGACCGTGGACCTCGATGCGCTCAAGGCCGCCGAGAGCGCGCTGGGCGTGGCGCAGAAGGAGCAGGCCGCGATGTTCGAGACGGCCGGCGTGGGCATCGCCTTCCTGCGCGACGGCCGTATCCTGCGCTGCAACCGCGAGCTCGAAGCCATGTTCGGTTACGCCGCGGGCGAACTCGAAGGCCGGCCCATGCAGGTCTGGTATGGCAGCGATGCGGACCTGGAGGCCGGCCACCGGCGGCTGACCGCGCGCATCGGCATGCCGCGCGACAGCCACCACGACCAGGCCTTCATGCGCAAGAACGGCGAGCGCTTCTGGTGCCGCATCACGGCCCGCCACATCGAAGCGGACACCGCCCAGGGCAGCGTGTGGTTCATGGAGGACGTGAGCGAGGAACGCGCCATCGCCCAGGCCCTGGCCGAGGCCAAGCACGCGGCCGAGGAGTCCGCGCAGGCCAAGTCCATGTTCCTGGCCAACATGAGCCACGAGATCCGCACGCCGATGAACGC
>DATKFT010000874.1:0-8317 GCA_035544335.1 Pseudorhodoferax sp. | reverse complement strand
GTACGGCGACTCGGTGATCGCCGAAGTCGGCCGCGCGACCGGGCTGCAGCTGGCGGCCGGTCCCGCGCGGCCGACCGGTCTGGTCGCGCTGAACGACCTCATGGCACTGGGCCTCATGGCCGGGCTGCGCGAAGGCGGCGTGCAGGTCCCCGAGCAGGTCTCGGTCGTGGGCATCGATGGCCTGTTCCTCGCAGCGCTGGCCAACCCGGGCCTGACCCATGTGCAGTTGCCGATCCGCGAGATGGCGCAGGCCATGGTCCAGGCCATTGCGGGCGAGGGACCGCCGCCGCCCGAGCAGATCTTCCGCCAGGTGCGGCTCGTCGAGCGCGGGTCCGTGGCCGCGCCACCCCGTGCCCCCCAGCGTTGAACACAAGGCAGGACATGACGACGGTTTTCGTGAGCCATCCACAGGACAAGTTCGACCACTACTTCGGCCAGCGCGCGCTGGCGCAACTGCGCCTGCTGGCCGAGGTGCGCTGCAACCCCGTACCGCGCGAGCTGGCGCCGGCCGAGCTTGTCGAGGCGCTCGAGGGCTGCGACGCGCTGATCGCCTACCGTGGCACGGCCGGCCCCGAGACGCTGTTCGCCGCACGGCCGCAGTTGGCCGCCTTCGTGCGCTGCGCGATCGACATCCGCACCGTGGACGTGCCCGCCGCGAGCCGCCACGGCGTGCTGGTCACACAGGCCAGCGCGGGCTTCGTCGCGGCCGTGGCCGAATGGGTGGTCGGCGCCATGGTCGACCTGGGCCGCGGCACCAGCCGCTACGCCGCGGCCTACCACGCGGGCCAGGTGCCCGCACCGGCCATGGGCCGCCAGCTGCGCGGCAGCACGCTGGGCGTGGTGGGCTACGGGCAGATCGCGCGCTACCTGTGCGACCTCGCGCTGGCCCTGGGCATGCAGGTGCGCGTGGCCGCGCCCGAAGCCGTCCCCGCCCGGGGCACGCTGCGCCAGGTCGAGCTGCCCGCGCTGCTGGCCGAGAGCCACTTCGTCGTGTGCCTGGCGCCGGCCAAGCCCGAGACCCATCATCTGTTCGACGCCGCGGCCTTCGCGGCCATGCGGCCCGGCGCGTACTTCGTGAACGCGGCGCGCGGCGAGCTCGTGGACGAGGCCGCGCTGCTGGCAGCGCTGGACCGTGGCCACTTGGCCGGGGCTGCGCTCGACGTCGGTATGGCGCCCGACCAGATGCCCAGCCCAGCGCTGGCCCGCCATCCGCGCGTGGTGGCCGCACCGCACATCGGCGGGCTCACGCGGCCGGCCAGCGAACACCAGGCGCTGGAGACCGTGGCCCAGCTCGGCGCGCTGTTGCGTGGCGAGATGCCGCCCGGCGCCGTCAACGCCCAAGATGCCACGCGCGTGCGGCGCTGGCCTGCTTTCACCGCCACCACCTGAGCCTTGCACGGACCCTCGATGAACTCTTCCTCCTTGGACGGCGCGTGCGACTGCCACGTGCACATCTACGAGCCTGGCTATGCGCTGGCACCCACGGCCACCTTCACGCCGCCCCACGCCCCACTGACGGCCTACCGCGCCGTGCAGCAGGCGCTGGGCCTGCAGCGCACGGTGATCGTGCAGCCCACGGGCTACGGCTTCGACAACGCTTGCACGCTGGCGGCCGTGGCAGGCCTGGGCCCCGACGCGCGCGCGGTCGTGGTCGTGCCGCCCGATGTGGCCGACGCCGAACTCGAGCGCCTGCACGCGGCCGGCGCACGCGGCAGCCGCTTCATGATGCTGGGCGGCGGTCTGCTGCCCTGGGATGCGCTGGAGACGCTGGCCGCACGCATCGAACCGCTGGGCTGGCACATCGACCTGCAATTCGATGGGCGCGACATGCTGCAGCACGCGGAGCGGCTACGCCGGCTGCCGGGCCGCCTCGTGATCGACCACATCGGCAAGTTCCTGGGCCCGACCACGCCGCAGGACGCGGCCTTTGCCGCGCTGCGCCGCGTGCTCGACGCCGGGCGCTGCTGGGTCAAGCTGGCCGCCCCCTACGAGACCTCGCACAGCGGCCCGCCCGCCTACGCCGACGTGGCGCCGCTGGCCCGCGCGCTGGCCGCGCACCATGCGCAGCGCTGCGTCTGGGCCAGCAACTGGCCTCATCCCAATGTGAAGCCTGCGCCCGACAACCGCGCGCTGCGCGACTGGGCGCTGGAGTGCATGGGCGACCCCGCGCGCGCGCGGAGCATCCTCGTGGACAACCCAGCGGAACTCTACGGTTTCTGAGGCGCAGCCAGCGACCTCATTGCCGATCCAGCCAGCCTTGCAACCGCTCGGCGCCCAGCACCAGGCGTTGCGGGTCACGCGAGGCGAAGCACCAGCGCAGCCAGCCCTGGGCCTGCGGCGCAAACGCTGCACCGGGCGCCAGGCCCAGCCCCGCCTCGCGCACGAGACGCTTGGCGATCTCCAGCGAATCGGTCGCCCCCTGCAGGCGGAAGAACGCGTACATGCCGCCCTGTGCGGCGGACACCGAGACCTGGGGCATGGCGGCCAGCAAGGGCACGAGCGTGTCGCGGCACCGCCGCAGGTGCGCGACCACGCGCGGCGTGACTTCATCCTGGCGCGCCAGGGCCGCCAGCGCGGCACGCTGCGTGAACACGCTGGCGCAGGAGGTGTTGAACTCGATGAGCTTGCCCATCTGCGGCGTCATGTCGGCCGGCATGACCAGCCAGCCCAGCCGCCATCCCGTCATCAGAAAGCTCTTGGAGAAGCTGTGCACGACCACCAGGCGGTCGTCGGGCTGGGCCAGGTCCAGAAAGCTCGGCGCGCAATCCCGTGCGGACGGTGCATAGTACAGGCGCTCGTACACCTCGTCGGTCAGGATCCAGGTCCCGGTGCGCCGGCAATGCGCCAGCAGCGCGGCCTGCTCTGGCGCGCTCAACGTCCAGCCGGTCGGGTTGTTGGGCGCGTTGACGATCAGCATGCGCGTGCCGGGCGTGATCGCCGCGAGCAAGGCCTCCAGGTCCAGTGTCCATTGGCCATCGACGGGCTGCAGCGGCACGCAGCGCAGGCGCGCGCCCAAGATCTGCGGCTGCGCCGTCAGGTTGGGCCACACGGGCGTGACCGCCACCACCTCGTCGCCAGGCTCCACCAGGCACTGGACGGCCAGCATCAGCGCGTTGACGCCGCCCGAGGTGACCGCGATGCGCTCCGCGCCGACCGCGCCGTGCAGCTGCGTCGTGTACTGCGCGATGGCCTCGCGCAGCTCCGGCAAACCCAGGTTGTGGGCATAGAAGGTCTCGCCGCGCTGCAGCGAGTCGATGGCGGCCTGCCGGATGAAATCGGGTGTGACCTCGTCGCTCTCGCCAAACCAGAACGGCAGCACATCGTCGCGGCCGATGCCCGCGTTGGCCACCTCGCGGATCTGGGACGCGGCAAGGTCTTCAATGGCTTTTCTCATGGCTTTGGGCAATGGTTCACACGACAGGCCATGGTAGCCGCACGCAAACGCGCGCACACTGGCCAGCGCCCACACCACTGCGGGAGACCAGCATGCACTCCATCACCTCCGCCCTGTCCACGGCCTGCCTGGCACTGGGCCTGTTGACCGCTTTGCCGGCGGCGGCCGCCAAGGCCCAGGACGGCGATGCGCCACGCAAGAAGGCCGCCGCGCCCAAGTTCATTCCGAACAGCGGCCAGGAGAGTGCACGCGACCGCGAGCGCCGCCTGCTGCGCGAATGCAAGGGACGGCCGAACGCGGGCGCCTGCGCCGGCTACGCCAGCTGAACCTCAGGCCGGCCGCTGCATCTGGCAGGTGGTCGGCATCTGGGCCCGGTTGGCCGCGACCTGCTTGATCACGCGAAAGCCGTAGCCCGAGCCCTCCACGTCGAACTTGACGCCGGGCGTGCCCTGGCGGTCCATCATGCCGACGACCAGCGTCTGCTGGAACTGGTGGTCCTGCGCCCGCATGCGGCCGGATTGGCCATGCAGCGTCACATGCGCGTTCTCGAGCGCCAGGCCGACCTTCACGGGGTCCAGGCTGCCGGCCTTCTCGATGGACTGGACCAAGGCCTCCACCATCAGCTGCATGCGCATGTGCACATAGTCGTCCGCGGGCTTGGGGTAGCGCTGGCGGAAGGACTGGTAGAAGGCCTCGCTCGGCGCCCCGGGCAGGTTGGGTAGCCAGTCCGCCACGGCGATGACCTTGCCGATGCCCGCATCGCCCAAGGCCGCCGGCGCGCCCAGCGCGTTGCCATAGAAGGTGTAGAACTTGCCTTCGAACCCGGACTCCCGCGCGGCCTTGACCAAGAGCGTGAGGTCGTTGCCCCAGTTGCCCGTGATCACGGCACCGGCGCCGCTGGCCTTGAGCTTGGCCGCGTAGGGCAGGAAGTCCTTCACGCGGCCCATGGGGTGCAGTTCGTCGCCGACGATGGCCACGTCGGGCCGCTGCGCCTGCAGCTGGCGGCGCGCCTCGCGCAGCACGGCCTGGCCGAAGCTGTAGTCCTGGCCCAGCAGGTACACGCTCTTGACAGCCTCGTCCTCGCGCAGCACCTCCATCAGCGCGGCCATGCGCATGTCGGCATGGGCGTCGAAACGGAAATGCCAGAAGCTGCAGCGTTCGTTCGTGAGGATGGGGTCCACCGCCGAGTAGTTCAGGTACAGCGCGCGGCGCCGGGGCTCGCGCTCGTTGTGCTTGTTCAGCGCGTCCAGCAGCGCCGCCGCCGTCGCCGACGAATTGCCCTGGGCCACGAAGCCCACGCCGTCGTCGATCGCCGAGCGCAGCGCGCTCAAGGCCTCCTCGTTCTGGCCCTTGCTGTCATAGCGCGTGATAGCCAGCGGCCGCGCCCCCCCTGCCAGCTGGATGCCCCCGCGCGCGTTCACGCGCTCGGCGGCCCAGACCAGGTTGCGAAAGACGGCCTCACCCGTGTTCGCAAAGGGTCCGCTCAAGGTCTCGATCATGGCCAGGCGCACAGGTGGCTGCTGCGCCGCCACGAACGGAAAAGCTGTCACAGATAGCGCTGCGGCCGCGCTTTTCAAGACCCGTCGGCGCGGTAGTTGCATTCAAATTTCCCCTTGAAAATCAAAGCGCTGCACACAGATGGGAGGCATGCGGCGCTCATGGTGAGAGCCGCGGAGTGTAAAGAGCCAAGGACCCGCACCATGTTTTTCACCCCCGTCATCCGCCAGGCCAACTACCACCCCGCCCTGCGCTCGGCTGACCGCAGCTTCGAGCGCTTTTTCAACGATGTGGCCTACGTGCGCCAGAGCGGCACCAAGGGCCACAGCCTAAGCCAGGACGACAGCAGCTGGACGCTGTCGGTCGACCTGCCCGGCGTCGCCAAGGACCAGTTGAACATCGGCATCGAAGGCGCCGTGGTGCGCATCGAGAGCACCGAAGCAGCCGCCCGCAAGGTCAAGGCCGCCTATGAACTGCCGCTGGACATCGATGCCGCGGCCAGCACCGCCACGCTGGAGAACGGCGTGCTGACGCTCAAGCTGGCCAAGCAGGTGCCGGCGAACAAGGTCACGGCGCTGTCCATCCAGTAAGCCCCCGCGCGCTCCGCACCGCCCGACGCCGTCTGCCCCTCAGATGGCGTCGAGCGGCCAGCGCGGCCTCACGTCGAAGGCATAGCGCTTGTCGGCCTGCTGCACACCCGCCTGCATGCGCATGGCCGCCGCCATCGCGATCATGGCGCCGTTGTCGGTGCACAGCGCCAGCTCCGGGTAATGCACCCGCACCCGTCGTTTCGCGCACGCCGCATCGAGCTGCGCGCGCAGCTCCCGGTTCGCGCCCACACCACCGGCGACCACGAGCCGCTGCAGCCCGCTGTCCCTGAGTGCCGCCATCGACTTGCGCACCAGCACGTCGACGATGGCCGCCTGCGTGGACGCCGCCAGGTCGGCACTGCGCTGTGGCAGCTGCTCGCCCAGCTTCTTGGCCTGCGTGAGCACTGCGGTCTTGAGGCCTGCGAACGAGAAATCCAGGTCGCCGCTGTGCAGCAGCGGGCGCGGCAACGCAAAGGCCTTGGCATCGCCCTGCTCGGCCAGCCGCGCGAGCGCCGGCCCGCCGGGATAGCCCAGGCCCAGCAGCTTGGCCGATTTGTCGAAGGCTTCGCCGGCCGCGTCATCGATGGTCTCTCCCAGCATGGCGTAGCGGCCCACGCCGTCCACGCGCATGAGCTGGGTGTGGCCGCCCGACACCAGCAGCACGACGAACGGGAACTCCGGTGGGTCGGCACTCATGAACGGCGAAAGCAGATGGCCCTCCAGGTGGTGCACGCCCAGCACAGGCTTGTCCAGCGCCGCGCCCAGCGCACAGGCCACGCCCGCGCCCACGAGCAGCGCTCCGGCCAGGCCGGGGCCGCGCGTGTAGGCCACGACATCGACCTGCGCCAGCGTGCGGCCCGCCTCGCGCAGCACGGTCTCGGCCAATGGCAGCGCGCGGCGGATGTGGTCGCGGCTGGCGAGCTCGGGCACCACGCCGCCGTAGTCGGCGTGCATGCGCACCTGGCTGTGCAGCGCGTGCGCGAGCAGCTGCGGCAGCTGCGTGCCCTGCGATTGCACCAGCGCCACGCCTGTCTCGTCACAGGAAGACTCGAATCCCAATACCAGCATGGTGCGCGAGTGTAGTGAGCCCGCGCGGCACGGCACGTTTGTTGCTGGCAATTCCATGGTCCACACCATGAAATCAGGTCTTCACTTTCTGATCGCCGCGCGCGAATGCGAGATCCGCGAGCTCGAACAGCTCGCGCTGACCGGCGCGCTGGTGGACGTGATCGGCCGGCTCGTGCATGCGCTGCAGCGCGAGCGTGGACTGTCCAACCTGTTTCTGGGCTCGCGCGGCACGCGCTTCGCGCAGGCGCGCACCGACCAGCTGCGCGAATGCGACGGTGCCACCAGCCTGCTGCGCCAGCACTTCGACACCATGGACACCCAGGCGGTGCGCAACGGCGCGCGGCTGTTTGGCCGCATCGCCAGCGTGCTGCAGGCGCTGGACGGGCTGCCCGCGCTGCGCCGCGACATCGACGCGCTGGCGGTCGGCCCGCAGGCCGCCACGGCGGCCTTCGCGCGCCTGGTCGCCGGGCTGCTGCAGGTGGTGTTCGAAGCCGCCGACAGCGCCACCGACCCGCACATCTCGCGCGCGCTCGTGGCCTTGTTCAACGTCATGCAGGGCAAGGAGTTCGCGGGCCAGGAACGCGCCTTCGGCGGTGCCTGCTTCGCCGAAGGCCACCTGGAGAGCGGGCGTACCCAGCAATGGCTGGAACTCATCGAATCGCAGGAGCGCTGCCTGCGCATCGCGCTCGACTTCTCCGATGCGGCCGTCCAGGCGACCTGGCGCGGCGCCATCGACGGCCGCACACAGGCCGAGCTCGAGCGGCTGCGCCGCATCGGCTGCACACTGCGCGCCGACGGCCTGCTCGACCCCGCGCTGGCCCAGGGCTGGTACGACTGCTGCACGCTGCGCATCGACGCGATGCGCAGCGTCGAGGAGCAGATCGCCGCCCAGTTGCCGCAGTTGTGCGCCGCGCGCATCGGCATGGCGCGCGACGAGCTGCGCAACCACGAAGCGATCCGCGATGCGCTGGTGCGCACGGCCGGCCAGACCGGCGGCGGGGAGCCCGCGCCCCACTACGGCCCCCAGCTGGAGCGCTCCATCCTGGATCTGGTGCAGGAACAGGCACGCCGGCTGCAGCAGATGGCCGACGAACTGGACACGGTCCGCGCCTCGCTCAACGAGCGCAAGATCGTCGAGCGCGCCAAGGGCCTGCTCATGGCCACGCGCAAGCTCAGCGAGGCCGACGCGCACAAGATGCTGCGCCAGACCGCGATGAACCAGAACCGCAAGCTGCTGGACGTGGCGCAGTCGGTGCTGGCGCTGTCCGACTACCTTTGAACAGCGCCTGCTGCACCGCACAAGTTTTGTGCTCCGCAGGCGCAGCGCACCATCTTCGCGCATGCCGCCGGGACGGCCCGAGCTGGCAGAAGCCCGTCGCAAACCCTTGATTCACAAAGACAAGCACCGCTAAGCACCGCATCCGCCCAGCCTGGCACGCGAACTGCTTAGCATCTGCGAACCCAGGCCAAGGTCGGTTCGGGTTCCAGGCTTTCGGGCCCACTGGACAACGGCGTCCATTTCTTGCACCGCGATCGTTTCGCGGCCGAGAAATGGGCGCCGTTTTTGTTTTCCGCTTTCGTTCTTGCACCAGGAGTTCGCATGACCCCACCCGTCCGCTGCCGCCCGGCCCGGCGCGACTTCATCCGGCAAGCCGGTGCCGTGGCCACCACCGCCCTGCTGGGCGAGCTGGTCACGCGCGGCGCCTGGGCCGCAGGCTCCGACGCGCCCGAGAAGAAAGAGGTCAGGATCGGCTTCATCCCGCTGACC
>DATKFT010000873.1:0-7303 GCA_035544335.1 Pseudorhodoferax sp. | reverse complement strand
CGTGTCCCGGCGCGATGCGCGCGACACCATCAGCTCCAATACCGTCTACGACGTGATGCAGGACGCCCAGGGCCGCATGTGGGTCGGCACGGCCAATGGCTTCAACCGCTTCGACAAGAAGACGGGCACCTTCAAGCGCTTCATGCGCGACAGCGGCTTCCCGGCGGACGTGGTCCACAACATCCTGCAGGACCGCAGCGGCATGTTGTGGCTGGGCAGCGATGCGGGCCTGATCCGCTTCGACCCCTCCAGCGAGACCGTGCTCAAGGTCTACACCGTGGAAGACGGGGTCCACAGCACCGAGTTCTTCGCCACGGCCAACGGCCAGACGCGCGATGGCCGCCTGTGGTTCTCCGGCTTCAAGGGCTTGACGGTCGTGGATCCCGCCAAGCTACCCGCCAATCCGCAGCGACCACCGGTCTATCTGACCTCGGTCCGGGTCGATGGTCAGGAGATCCACCCGGGCAGCGCGTTCGAGCGTGTGCGCTCGCTGGTGTTCAACTGGGACCACAACAGCATCGATCTCGATTTCGTCGCGCTGGGCTACACCAACCCCAGGCAGAACCAGTACGCCTACCGGCTGTACGGCTGGGAGGAGAAGTGGCAGGAGATCGGCAACCAGCGCTCGGCCCGCTACACGCGTCTGGCACCCGGACGCTATGAATTCCAGGTCAAGGCCGCCAACAACGACGGCCTGTGGAACGAGGATGGACTCAAAGTCTCCGTGACGGTGCAGCCCGCCTTCTGGCAGACCGCCACCTTCCGCGCGGCCCTGGTGCTGCTGGCGCTGACCCTGGCCTATCTCGCCTACCGCTGGCGGCTGCGCTCGCTGAAGGCCTCCCACCGGCGGCTGGAAACCCTGGTGCAGAGCCGGACCCAGGAATTGCAGCGCGAGAAGCTGCGGGCCGACGAGGCCAGCGAGGCCAAGAGCGGCTTTCTGGCCAACATGAGCCACGAGATCCGAACGCCCATGAACGCCATCATCGGCATGGCGCACCTGGCGCTCAAGACCGAGCTCAACACGCGCCAGCGCGACTACGTGGAAAAAATCCAGCAGTCCGGCCAGCACCTGCTGGGCATCCTCAACGACATCCTGGACTTCTCCAAGGTCGAAGCCGGCAAGCTCGACATCGAACAGGTGCCGTTCACGTTGGACGAGATGATGGCCACCGTGTCCGGCGTGGTCGCCGACAAGGCCACGGCCAAGAACCTGGAACTCGTGTTCGACATCGGGGCCGACGTGCCGCAGCACCTCGTCGGCGATCCGCTGCGCCTGGGCCAGGTGCTCATCAACTACATCAACAACGCCATCAAGTTCACGCAGCAAGGCGAGGTCGGCCTCGTCGTGCGCGTGGACCGCCTCGATGGCCTCGAGGCCGTGCTGCGCTTCGAGGTGCGCGACACCGGCATCGGCCTGTCCGAGGAGCAGATGGCGCGTCTGTTCCGCAGCTTCGAGCAGGCCGACAGCTCGACCACGCGCCAATACGGCGGCACCGGCCTGGGCCTGGCCATCAGCAAGCGCCTGGCCGCGCTCATGGGCGGCGAGGTCGGCGTGCACAGCGTTCCCGGCCAGGGTTCGACCTTCTGGTTCACGGCACGCATGGGCCTGGGCGATCGCCGCAAGCTGCCGCTCGCACCACCCATCGATCTGCGCGGCCGCCGCGTGCTCGTGGCCGACGACAACGCGCACGCTGCCCTCGTCCTGACCGAGATGCTGGAGTCCATGTCGATGCTGGTGCACGCCGTGCCATCGGGCGCCGCAGCCATCGAGGCCACCCAGGCCGCCGCCCAGCAGGGCCAGCCGTTCGACTTCGCGCTGCTGGACTGGCGCATGCCGGGCATGGACGGCCTGCAGGCAGCGCAAGGCATCCGTGCGCTGAATCTGCCCGCGCCGCCCCAGATGATGATCGTGACCGCCTATGGCCGGGAGGAAATCATCCGCGGCGCGCAGGAGGCCGGCATCGACCACCTGGTGCTCAAGCCCGTCAGTGCCTCGGTGCTGCTGGACACCATGATGCGTGCGACGCGCCACGCGCAGCCCTCCGAGGCCACGGCAGCACGCGAACCGCAGCGCAGCGCAGCGCTGGACGCCTTGCGCGGGCTGCGCGGCGCGCAGCTGCTGCTGGTCGAGGACAACGACCTGAACCAGCAGGTGGCCAGCGAGTTGCTGCGCGACGCCGGTTTCGTGGTCGACATCGCCGAGAACGGCCAGGACGCGCTCGGCATGGTGCAGGCCCGGGCCGATCGGACCCCGGCCTACGACCTCGTGTTGATGGACATGCAGATGCCCGTGATGGACGGCGTGACCGCCACGCGGGCGCTGCGCCAGGACCCGCGCCACGCCAGCATGCCCATCCTGGCCATGACCGCCAATGCCATGGCGGCGGACCGCGCGCGCTGCCTGGCCGCCGGCATGCAGGACTTCATCGCCAAGCCGATCGAGCCCGAGGCGATGTGGCAGGCATTGGCCCGCTGGCTCACGCCGCGCGAAGGCAGGCCCGCGGAACCGGCGCGCGTGCCGGAAACGGCCGCATCGGCCGTTCCCGTTGCCGCCCCGACCCCGCCCGCCGCCGAACCCGCAACCCTGGACCTGCCCGCGATCGCCGGCCTGGACACCCGGGCCGGCCTGCGCCGCATGCTGGGCAAGGTTCCGCTGTACCGGCAGCTGCTGCGCAAGTTCATGGCCGACCAGGCCGGCACGCCGCAGGCCATTGCGCAGGCGCTGCAGGCCGGCGATGCGGCCACCGCCGAGCGCCTGGCCCACACACTCAAGGGCGTGGCCGGCAACCTCGGCGCCACGGCCCTGGAGCAGCAGGCCGCCGCGCTCGAAGAGGCCTTGCGCGCGCAGCCGCCGCATCCCGAGACCAGCGTGCTGCTCGAGCGCACGGCCGCCGGCCTGCAGCAGCTGATCGAGGCGCTGCGCCCGCACCTGCCGCCCGCGGACCCGGCGCCGGCCCCACCGGCCCCGGCCGGCATGGCGACCGCAGCAGCCGCAGCGGCAGCGGCGGCCGCACCCACGGCCGCGGCGGCCGAACTGCTGCAGCGCCTGGGCCAGTTGCTCGAGCAGGGCGACGTGGAGGCGGCCGAACTGCTGCAGGCGCACGCCGCGGTGCTGGAGCCCGTGCTGGGCCCGCACCGTGCCCAGCTCGCCCAGGCGGTCGCCGACTACGACTTCGACGCGGCGCTCGACGCGCTGCGCCAGGCCACGGGCCTGGCCACCGGGTGAAGGCTGAAGCCGCGGCGCAGCGCGCTCAGGCCAGCCAGGCCCCTCCGGGCGCTGCGGGTGCTGCGGGCTGTGCTGGAACCTCCGCTGACGAGGTGCAGAGTGGCGCGGGGTGGCAGGCGGCCCCCGCCGGCAGCCCGACGCGGCATTTTTTGCCACCAAATAGCCCACGGCACACGCATCGCGGGCGCGTGTACACACGCCATTGAGGCAAGATGGCGCCCATGCACCACCGGGCCCCGCACGCAGCGCGGTCCCGTTGCGAACGGAGCCACCGCATGCCGCTATCGACCGAGCCCTCGGCCATCGACCATCCGCCGCCGCTCAAACCGATCCGCCTCTGGACGGGCGTTGCCGCGCTCGTGTGGCTGCTGGCCACGTTCAGCGCAGGCCACATGCTGTCGGGCCGCATCATCGACGCCCATGTGGAGAACCTGGCCGACGGCGCCCGGCAGGATGCGGCGGCCACAGGCCGCCTGATCGACCGCATGCTCGTGGAGCTCGGTGCCGTCGCCAGGATGGCGGCACACCAGGTGGACGTGATCGATCTGTCGCAGCGCTTCGTGGTGGACACCCCGGTCGATGCCGCGCAGACCCCGGGGGAACGGGCTGCCGCGCTGGCCAGGCAGGCGCTGGTGCGCAACGTCGGCAACTACCTGCAGCGGCTGGTGCAGGACCTGGGCTACGACCAGATGTTCGTGGTCAACCGCTCCGGCACCGTGATCGCGAGCGGCGACTGGACCGAACCCCAGACCCTGCTCGGGGCCAGCTACGGCGACCGCGAATACTTCTACGAGGTGCTGCAGCAAGGCGTGGGCCGGCGCTTCGACCCTGGCAGCGATGGGCGCCATCCCGCCTTCTACGTGGCCAGCCGCGTGGACGCGGCCGACGGCGCGCTCGGGGCCGTGGTCGTGCGCCTGACCAGCGCCACCCTGAACCAGATGATGAGCGGCCAGCGCATCGCGATGGTCATCGATGGCGACGGCATGGTGCTGGCCTCTTCGCGCCCCGCCTTCGTGCTGCAGCGCGTGGGCCCGCTCGCCGACATGCAGGCCGATGCGAACGCCGAGCCGCAGGCCGACACACAGGCCGAGCCCACGCCGAACGCACCGGACAGCGCCGCCCAGCCGGCCGTGGCGGTCGCCCGGCCGGCCGCGTTGCTCCACCCCGACCACTGGACCGTGCAGGGCATGCCCTATGTGGTCGAACGGGCCGAGCTGGCCGAGCCGGGCTACCAGCTGCTGACCTTGAGCGCGCTCGAGGAGGTCACGCCGATGCGCAGGCTGCACCAGCTGCTGACCGCGGTCGTGGCGGCGCTCGGGCTGCTGCTGATCCTTGTGGCCTGCCGCTCGCTGAGCCAGATGGTGCGCCACCGCCATGCTGCCGTGCAGCTGGGTGCCGAGCATGCGGCGTTCCTGCAGTCCGTGCTCGATGCCGTGCCCACGCCGATGTTCTACAAGGACGCGCAGGCCCGCTTCCTGGGTGTCAACACGGCCTTCGAACAGGCCTTCGGCCTGCGGTCGCAACAACTGATCGGCCGCTCCGACGAGCAGGTGGAGCAGCAGGGCTCCGGCCACCTGGCGCTGGGGCGCCAGCAGCAGCGCGAACTGCTCGAGCACCGCGGCACCTTCGCGCGCGAGGAGGAGTTCCAGTTCGCGGACGGCCAGAGGCACAGCACGCTGTACTCGGCCAGTTCCATCGCACGCAAGGATGGCAGCCCGGCGGGCCTGGTCGGCGTCGTCGTCGACATGACCGCGCAGAAGAAGGCGCAGGAGGCCCTGCGCCACGCCAACAGCCGGCTGCAGATCGCACAGGACGCCGGCGGGATCGGCCTGTTCGACCTGGACTTCGTGCACGGCGACCACCACTGGACGCCGCAGCTCGAACGCATCTACGGTGTGGAGCCCGGCAACTACGGCGGCGGCTTCCTGGAATGGAACGCGCTGCTGCATCCGGACGACCGCGCACGCGCCGGGCAGGCCTTCCGCGCCGCACTCGCCGATCCGACCATGGACATGCACCGCGACGAGTTCCGCATCGTGCATCCCGACGGCAGCCTGCGCGTGGCCCAGACCGTAGGCCGCATCGAGCGCGACGCCCAGGGCCGCGCCACGCGCATCACGGGCGTGCACGTGGACGTGACCGCGCTGGCCCGCGCACGCGACGAGGCCGACGCGGCCAGCCAGGCCAAGAGCGATTTCCTGGCCAACATGAGCCACGAGATCCGCACGCCCATGAACGCCATCATCGGCATGTCGCACCTGGCCCTGCGCACCGAGATGACGGCGCGGCAACGCGATTACGTGGCCAAGATCCAGCAGTCCGGCCAGCACCTGTTGGGCATCCTCAACGACATCCTGGACTTCTCCAAGGTGGAGGCCGGCAAGCTCGACATCGAGTCCACGCCGTTCGAGCTCGACAACATGATGGCCACGGTCTCCGGCGTGGTGGCCGACAAGGCCACGGTCAAGAACCTGGAGCTGGTGTTCGACATCGCGGCCGACGTGCCGCAGCAACTCGTCGGCGATCCGCTGCGGCTCGGGCAGATCCTGATCAACTACGTCAACAACGCCGTCAAGTTCACCGAGCATGGCGAGATCGGGATCATGGTGCGGGTCGAGCGCAACATCCCGCCCGCGCCCGACGGCGATGCGCCGGCCCAGGTGCTGCTGCGCTTCGAGGTGCGCGACACGGGCATCGGCTTGTCGCAGGAGCAGATGGACCGGCTGTTCCGCAGCTTCGAGCAGGCCGACACCTCCACCACGCGCCGCTATGGCGGCACCGGGCTGGGCCTGGCCATCAGCAAGCAGCTGGCCACGCTGATGGGCGGCGAGGTCGGTGTGCGCAGTGCGCTGGGCATCGGCTCGACCTTCTGGTTCACGGCGCAACTCCGGCTCGGCGAGCGGCGCACGCCGCTGCGCGCACCGGCCGTGGACCTGCGTGGACGGCGCGCACTGGTGGTCGACGACAACGCGCATGCCGCCACCGTGCTCAGCGAGATGCTCGAGCACATGACGCTGGAGGTCACCACGGTGCACTCCGGCGCGCTGGCCGTTGCCGCGGCGCGGCAGGCGGCGCTGGCCGGCAGCCCCTTCGACTTCGCGCTGCTGGACTGGCGCATGCCGGGCATGGATGGCCTGCAGACCGCCGCGGCCATCCGCGCGCTCGCATTGGAGCCGCCGCCGCAGATCATGATCGTGACGGCCTACGGGCGCGACGACGTGGCCGAGAGCGCCCAGCAGGCCGGCATCGAGCACCTGGTGTTCAAGCCGGTCGGCATGTCGGTGCTGCAGGAAGCGCTGATGCGGGCCTGCCGCGCCGCCACGCCGGCGACCCGCCCGAGCGCACCGCAGCACGCCAGCAGCACGTTCGCCGCGTTGCGCGGCGCGCATGTGTTGCTGGTCGAGGACAACGAGCTCAACCAGCAGGTGGCCAGCGAACTGCTGCGCGATGCCGGCCTCGCGGTCGACATCGCGGGCAACGGGCGCGAGGCGCTGCAGATGGTGCATGCGCAGACCCGCGCGGGCCGCGCGCCGGCCTACGACGTCGTGCTGATGGACATGCAGATGCCTGTGATGGACGGCGTGACCGCCACCCAGGCGCTGCGCCAGGACCCGCGCCACGCGGCCATGCCCATCCTGGCCATGACCGCCAATGCCAGGGCGGCGGACCGCGAGCGCTGCCTGGCCGCCGGCATGCAGGACTTCATTGCCAAGCCGATCGAGCCCGAGGCGATGTGGCAGGCGCTGGCCCGCTGGGTCACCCCGCGCGAAGCTGCACCCGCCGAGCCTGCACCCCTGCCTGGGATCGCCGCATCGGCCGCCCCCATTCCCGCCACGGCGCCCTCGCCCGCCGCCGCGCCCCCCGCGCTGGACCTGCCTGCGATTGCTGGCCTGGACACCGCGGCCGGCCTGCGCCGCGTGCTGGGCAAGGTCCCGCTGTACCGGCAGCTGCTGAGCAAGTTCATGGCCGGCCAGGCCGGCACGCCGCAGGCCATTGCGCAGGCGCTGCAGCATGGCGACGCGGCCACCGCCGAACGCCTGGCCCATACGCTCAAGGGCGTGGCCGGCAACCTCGGTG
>DATKFT010000872.1:0-6051 GCA_035544335.1 Pseudorhodoferax sp. | reverse complement strand
CCCTCGCGCGCCCACCCCTACCTCGTGAGCTTCGCCCGGCTGGACCTCATCGCGCAGGACGCCGGCACGGGCCACTATGCGCTGGGCCCGGCGGCGCTGCAATTGGGGCTCACGTACCTGCACCAGCTCGATCCCGTGAAGGCCGCCGTGCCCGTGGCCGAGGAACTCGCGCAGCGCACGGGCTATGCCGTGGCGCTGGCGGTCTGGGGCAACTTCGGCGCCACCATCGTGCGCATGGTCGACGCGCGCCAGCCGCTGCATGTGTCGATGCGGGCGGGCACCGTGATGTCGCTGCTGAACACGGCCACGGGCCGGGCCTTCGCCGCCGTGCTGCCCATGGAGCGCATCGAACGCTCGCTGGCCGGCCCGCTGGGCGACCCGTACCAGGCTGGCCGGCCGCTCACGGCGGCCCAGCGCGCCGAGCTGGCCAGCGCCGTGCACGAATGGCGCACGCACGGCGTGACGCGCGCCAACGGCCGGCCCATGCCCGGCGTCAATGCCTTCAGCGCCGCCGCGCTGGACCACGAAGGCCAGCCCACCCTCGTGATCACGGCGCTGGGCCACCAGGACCATTTCCCGGCGGATTGGGACAGCGCCGCCGCGCAGGCCGTGCGGGACGCGGCCGCGGAGATCTCGCGGCGGCTGGGCTTCAGCGCGCGGGCGAGGCCGTAGCGGCACCCGCGCCAAGGGCCGCCAGCGTCCGGCCCTGGGGCAGAAGGCCCTGCCCCACGGCGCCCCTCAGAGCCCCTTGCGCGTCGTGGCGCCCAGCAGTTCCTGCGCCCGCGCGCGGGCTTCGTCCTCGGACGCCACCATCAGCATGCGCACGCCGAAGGCCTTGCCCATCAGCGCCGCCTGCGCCTGCATGGCCATGCGCTTGGCGGCCTGGGGCTCGATGCCGATGACCGCCAGGCAGTGCGCGCGCAGGCCCTCCTTGTTCTGCTTGAGCCACAGCGCACGCGCCTTGCGGTCGGCATGGTCTTCCTCTGGCAGGTCGCTGCCCATGATGGACACGAAGGGCTGGCCATGGGCCAGCAAGGCGTCCATCTCGGCCGCCCACTGCATGGCATAGCCCGGCTGCAAGGCCGATGCGCGGGCCCAGACCTCGGGGAACGCGCCCAGATCGTGCACGCTGAAAAAGGAGAGCTCGGGGCTCGCCGGGATGCTGCTGCTCATGTCCATGTCCAAAACCTCGCTTCGTTGGCGGAACGGCAGCCTGCCGTGCGCCCTGCGCAGGGCGCTGCCTTCCAGGCCCTCAGGGTAGGTCGGGCAAGCCGATGCGCGATAACCACATCCGGCTGAAAAATGGTGAAATTCGGCCATGCCGGCCGAACCCCAGCCTCCCCAACCTCCCCTCCGGCCCCAGCCCCCGAAACCGGACGCGCCCGCGGACCTGTCCGGCACGCCCGACTGGAGCGAACGGCTGGACGGCCCCGCCCTGGTCGCGTTCTGGGGCGACGACCGGCCGCAATCGGCGTTCCGCCTCGGCACCCGCGAGTACGACTGGCACACCCATGCACGCGGCCAGCTGTTCTGCATCGATGCGGGGCTGGCCCAGCTGCACACGCCGCACGGCTCCTGGGTGCTGCCCGCGCACCGGGCCGGCTGGATTCCGCCCGGCACCGCGCACAAGGCCTCGGTCAGTGGCGCTTTGAGCGGCTGGGGCGTGCTGCTGACGCCCCAGGCCTGCCGCCATCTGCCCGAGCACCCCTGTGTGTTCGGCGTCAGCGAATTGCTGCGGGCCCTGGTGCGGCGCGCGACCGCCTGGCAAGGGCAACAGGCTGCGCAGCGCGCGACGCCCGCGCAACGGCGGCTGGTCGGCGTGCTGCTCGACGAGATCCGGCAAGCGCCCCAGGAAGCCCTGCACCTGCCCATGCCGCAGGACCGGCGCCTGCTGCGCCTGGCGCAGGCCCTGCTGGCGGCGCCCGATGCGCACCCGACCCTGGCCGCCTGGGCAGCGCAGGTCGGCCTGTCGGAGCGCAGCGCCCGCCGCCTGTTCCACAGCGAGACCGGCCTGTCGTTCGCGCACTGGCGCCAGCAGGCCCAGCTGACGCTGGCGCTGCAGCGCCTGGCCCGTGGCGATGCCGTCGCGGACATCGCGCACGGCCTGGGCTATGCCTCGCCCAGCAACTTCATCGCCATGTTCCGCCGCGCCTTCGGACAACCGCCGGGCCGCTACATGCACGGCGGGCCGGCTGGCAGGGCCCGCGGGCCGTCGGAGACCGTGGACGGGGCCTGAAGCGCAGCGCCGATGTGGCGCAAGCGCCTACGCGTGCGGCCAGGCCCGGAACGCCTCCAGCCCCTCGGCCCGTTCCGAGGCCGCGCGCTGCAGCGGGAACGGCGCCTGCGGCAGGTGGTCCGGCACCATCTGCCGGGCGAAGTGCCAGACCACGGCGGCCGTGAGTTCGGCCTGTCCGAGCGGCTGGCCGCCCGCCGGGGCCGGCGCGGGGCCGCGCCGCAGCTCGTCCTCCAGCGCGCCGAAGCCGGCCAGCATCTGCGCGTGGATGCGGTCCAGCCAGGGCTGGTGCTGCTTCTCAGGTGGGCGCAGCGCGCGCTCGTAGACGATCTGCACGGCCTTCTCGCAGGCCGCCAGCGCCAGTCCCGTGATGCGCAGCGCGCGCAGGCGCTCGGCGGGCGCGGCCGGCCACAGGCTGCGCGCCGGGCCGGCCAGCGTCTCGGCGTGGTCCAGGATCAGGCTGGAGTCCATGAGCACCGTGCCCTCGGCGGTCACCAGCGTGGGCGCCTTGACCACCGGGTTGATCGCGCGGAACGCGTCGAGTTGCCGGAACACCGAGATCGGGCGCGAGCTGAACGGCAAGCCCAGCAGGTGCAGGCCCACGGCCACGCGGCGCACATAGGGTGAGTCGAGCATGCCGACCAGCTGCATCATTTCAGTTCTCCTTCATCGACCCGCAACCCTTCGGCGGGAGATCGAGAAATCTAACCAACAGATGAGGGCCATACCATCGACTTCTTGTTGTCGAATACGTTAGAGGATCTGACATGAGCGACCTGCCTCCCATGAACGCGCTGCGCTGCTTCGAGGCCGTGGCGCGGCTGGGCAGCGTGACGCGTGCGGCCGAGGAACTGCATGTGACCCACTCGGCCGTGAGCCAGCAGCTGCGCCAGCTCGAGTCGCTGCTGGGCCTGGCGCTGTTCGAACGCGAAGGCCGCGGCCTGCGGCTCGCCGAGAACGGCCGGCTCTACGCGCTGCAGGTGCGCGATGCGCTGCAGGGCGTCGCCGACGCCACGCGCGCGCTGCGCGTGCGCCCGCGCGCGGGCGAGCTCGTGGTCGCGCTGCTGCCCTCGTTCGGCCAGCAGTGGCTGCTGCCGCGCCTGCCGCGCTACCTCGCCGCGCACCCGGCCCGGCGCGTGCGGCTGCAGGCCAGCCTGGACCTGCAGGATTTGCGCCAGGCCGGCGCCCAGCTGGCCATCCGCATGGGCCAGGGGCCCTGGGACGGCCTCGTGCAGGAGCAGCTGTTCACGGACGAACTGGTCATGGTGGCTTCGCCGGGCCTGAACGGCGGCGCCCTGCCCCGCACGCCGGCCGAGGTGCTGCAATGCCCGCTGATCCGCTCGGCCGAGTCCTGGGCGCCCTGGTGCCAGCTGGCCGGCCTGCCCGAGCCCTCGCCCGAGGGCGGGCTCTGGATCAACGACTCCAACCTCTCGCTCGAGGCCGTGCGCCTGGGACTGGGCGTGGCGCTGGAGCGCCTGAGCCTGGTCGACGGCCTGCTGCGCCGCGGCGAGCTGGTCGCGCTGACCGGCATCCGCGCGCCCTATGCCTATCCGTACTGGCTGGTCTGGCCGCAATCGGGCACGCCGCCGCTGGACTTCATCGACTGGCTGCGCGCGGAGGCGCGGCGCTATGCCGGTAGTCCCATCAGCGCCATGACCAGCGACACCGTGGCCAGCGCCAGCAGCGTGGACACGCCCACGGCCGCCGTCACCTGGGCCTCGGCCACGCGGTAGCGCTGCGAGAACAGGAACACGTTGGCGCCGATCGGCAGCGCCGCCGCGACCACGATGACCGTGCGCGCCATGCCTTGCACGCCCAGCAGCGTGGCAAAGCACCAGACCAGCGCCGGGTGCAGCAGGTTCTTGGCCATTGCCAGGGCCAGCGCGCCGCGCCATTGCCCGGCCAGCCGGTTGTGCGACAGCGTCACGCCCACCATCACGAGCGCCAGCGGCGCGAAGGCCTGGCCCAGCAGCAGCAGGGTCTTGTCGACGAGCGGCGCCAGGCCCAGGCCGGTCTGGGCCCACAGCACGCCGGCCAGGATGGGCAGCGGCACCGGGTGCACGAGCGTCTTGACCACGGCCTGGCGCAGCGTGTGCAGCAGGCGCGGTGGCGCGCCGGGCCGGCCGGTCTCGCGCGCCACGGCCAGCTCGATCGCGAGCGTGGCCGAGGTCAGCAGCACCACCGAGTGCAGCGAGATCAGCGCCAGCAGCGCCACGAGCCCAGGCTCGCCGTAGGCCAGGCCGATCAGCGGGATGCCGATCATCACGGCATTGCTGTAGGTGCCGGCCATGGCCAGCACCGTGGCCCGGCGCCCGAAGCCGCAACGCCACAGCGTGGCGCAGAAGATCAGGCCCGCGCCGCCGAAGTAGGCCAGCACGGGCAGCAGGTCGAAACTGCCGGGCGGCGCCACCACCAGCGCGCGGAACAGCAGCGCCGGCGCGAGCAGGTAGAACACCAGGTTGGACAGGTCCTTGACGGCGGCTGCGCCCACCCACTGCCGGCGTCCCGCGAACACGCCGACCAGTATCAACAGCACCACGGGGAACAGCGAAGAGACGACGGGATGCGACACGGGCGGCGAGCATACCCTGCGGCCCCCGCGGTAGGATGCGCCGCCTTCCACTCCCGCCACCGTGCCATGCAAACCATTTCCGTCCACGTCGTCGATGTCGCCAACGGCCTGGTGGCGCGCAATATGCGCGTCGACGTGCTGTACCGCCAAGGCAGTCAATGGCGCGAGGTGGTTTCGGGCCGGGTGGGCGGCAACGGCCTGGTCGACGCCATCGAAGGCGTGGCCGAACCCATGGAGGTCGGCGAGTACGAGCTGCGCCTGCACGTGGCCGACTACTACCGCGCGCGCGAGACCACGCTGCCCGAGCCGCCCTTCATGAACGTGCAGGTGTTCCGCTTCGCCGTCGCGGACACCACGCGCCACTACCATCTGCCGGTCAAGCTCACGCCCTGGGGCCTGTCGTGCTTCCGGGGCGCCTGATCGCGGTCATCGGCCGAAGCGGCTACGCGGGCGCGCCTGGGCCTGGCTGATCGACCGGACGCTCGCTTCGTTTTTTTCTCGATGGGCCACGACATGGTGTTGAACGCGCGAGAACTGGCTGTCCCTGGCCAACGCTGGGCGGACTACACGGTGCTGCAGCAGCTGCACCACAGCGAGCGTTCGCTGGTGCTGCGCTGCGCACGCGCCGATGCCGCCGCACCCGTCGTGCTCAAGATCCACCGGCCCGCCGCCACGCCGCAGGCCCTGGCGATGGCCCGCTTTCGCCACGAGTACGAGCTCGCGCGCCGCATCGAGCATCCGCATGTGCTGCGTCCCACGCGGCTGGCTAGCTTCGAGGGCGCGCTCTACTACGAGATGCCCGACGACGGCGCGCTCGCGCTGCGCGACCTGCTGCGCCGCGGCCCGCTGCCGCTGCCAGCCGTGCTGCGCACCGCACTGGCCGTCGTCGATGCGCTGCAGGCCGTGCACGCCCAGCACGTGATCCACAAGGATGTGTCGCCCGGCAACGTCATCGCCAACCTGCACAACGGCGTGGTCCGGCTCATCGATTTCGGCATCGCGGCCGAACTGTCGAGCGAACGTCCGGTGCTGGCCCGGCCCGACGAGCTCGAAGGCACGCTGGCCACGCTGGCGCCCGAGCAGAGCGGCCGCATGAACCGCGACGTGGACTACCGCGCCGACTTCTACGCGCTGGGCGCCACGCTGCACGAGTGCATCGCAGGCCGCCCGCCGTTCGCGTTCGACGATCCGGTGGCGGCCGTGCACGCCCACCTCGCGCTGGCCGCGCCGGCCCTGTCCACGCTGC
>DATKFT010000871.1:0-3913 GCA_035544335.1 Pseudorhodoferax sp. | reverse complement strand
CAGCACACGCTGGCGCTCGCCGCCGGACAGGCGCCCGAGCGGGCGCTCCGACCAGGCCAGCGCATGCGTGGCACGCAGCGCCTCCTGCACGGCCGCATGGTCGGCCGCGCCCGGTGGCGCGAGCCAGGCCCGGTGCGGCAGGCGGCCCAGCATGACCACGTCGTGGACCGACAGGTCGTCGGCCGCGGCCTCGTTCTGGCCCAGCCAGGCGATCTGGCGTCCGCGCTCGCGCCCTCGGTACTGCGCCAGCGGCCGGCCGTGCAGCAGCAGCTCGCCCTGGCTCGGCAGCAGGCCGGCCAGGGCCTTGAGCAGGGTCGACTTGCCGGCGCCGTTGGGGCCCACGACCGAGGTCCAGCTGCCAGCCGTCAGCCGCAGGTCCACGCCGTGCAACACCTCGGCCAGGCCTTGCGAGGCATGCAGCTTGCGGGCTTCGAGCACGGGGTGCATGGCGCCCGTTGCGGCGGGGTGCGGAGCGTTCATGGCGCCCCCGCCTTCGTGCGCTGGCGCATCAGCCAGAGCAGATAGGTGCCACCGAGCACCGCCGTCAACACGCCCACCGGCAGCTCCTGCGGTGCGATCAGCCAGCGGGCCAGGATGTCCGCGCCCAGCAGCAGCACGCCGCCCATGCCCGCGGCCAGCAGGATCAGCAGCCCGTGCGTGACCTTGACCAGCGAGCGCGCCAGATGCGGCGCCGCCAGGCCCACGAACGCGACCAGGCCGGTCTGGGCCACGGCCGCACCCGTGGCCAGGCCCAGTGCGCCCACCAGGGCCATGCGCATGACGGGCAGCGGAATGCCCAGGCTCTGGGCCGTGCTCTCGCCCAGCGCCAGCGCGTCCAGCGTGGGCGACAGGCCCCAGGCCACCGCGGCCGCCAGCAGCAGCGGCACGGCCATCAGCGCGCAGGCCGACCAGCCCACGGTGCTCGTGCTGCCCAGCATGAAGGCCTGCATGGCCTGCATGATCTCGGGCGACAGCAGCATCAGCAAGGAGGTGAAGGCGCCCAGCACCACGCCCACGATCACGCCGGCCAGCAACAGGCGCAGCGTGTGCTGCACGCCCTGGGCCAGCGCCAGCGTGAGCAGCACGCCGGCGACCGCGCCGAAGAAGGCCGCGCCGGCCAGGCCCATGCGCGCGATCCACGACAGCGCGAACGGCGAGCCGCCCAGCGCCGCCATGCTGGCGGCCACGCCCAAGAGCGCGCCCGAGCCGCTGCCCAGCAGGTAGGGATCGGCCAGCGGGTTGCGGAACAGCCCCTGCGCGACGGCGCCGGCCAGGCCCAGCAGCGCGCCGGCCAGCCAGGTGCCCAGCGTGCGCGGCAGCCGGATGTCGCGCACGATCTGCCAGCCCATGGGATCGTTCTGCAGCCGCCAGGGCCAGTCGAAGCCCGTGCTGCCCACACTGGCGCCCAGCAGCACGAGCGCCGCCGACAGCAGCACCAGCACGAGGGCCAGACCGGCCGCGCGGCGGCGGTTCATGGGGCCACCTCCGAACGCGCAGGAGATCGCAGGGCACGCGCCGGTCGGTGGCCAGCGCCGCTCGCGCTGCTGGCTATCCCCGCTACGCGGGGCCCCTCGCCAGGTGCGCTCACGGCGCCTTTCCTTTCAGGCAATCCGCCATCACCCGCGCGGCCTGGTCCATGCGGGGGCCGGGGCGCACGACGATCTCGGCGTCGTCGATCGAGAAGAGGCAGATGCGCTGCTCGCGCACGGCGCGCATCGCACGCCAGCCGGGGTAGTCGATCTCGGCCTGCATGGTGCGGTTGGCCAGCATGATGAGGTCGGGGTCGGCGCGCACCACGTACTCGGGGTTGAGCTTGGGGAACGGCCCGAGGTGGGCCGGCACCACATTGGCCACGCCGAGCCGGGCCAGCGTCTCGCCGATGAACGAGGCCTCGCCGGCCGCGTAGGGGCCGCGGCTGACCTCGATGTAGACACGCGCACGGCGCGCCCGCTCGGGCAGCGTGGCGGCGGCGGCGTCCATGCCCTGCTGGATGCGCTGCCAGACACGCGTGGCCCCTTCTTCGGGCGGCACGCCCAGCAGCTGGCCCACGGTGACGAGCACACGGCGCACGTCGGCGTGGTTCTTGGGCTCGAGCACCACGGTCTGGATGCCCAGGCCGCGCAGGCGGTCGGTGATGCGCGACGCGTGCGAGACCAGCACCACGTCGGGGCGCGCACGCACGATGGCCTCCAGGTTGGGATCGATGCCGCCGCCCAGCTGCGGCAGCTGGCGCACCTCGGGCGGCCAGTTCGAGAAGCGGTCCACGCCGACCAGGCGCGCACAGGCGCCCAGCGCGCAGACGGTCTCGGTCAGCGAGGGCAGCAGCGAGACCACGCGCGCGGGCGGCGCCTCGAAGCGCAGGCGCGTGCCGGTCTCGTCGGTCAGCTCGTAGGGGGCGGCCGTGGCCCAGCTGCTCCAGCAACAGGCCAGCGCCAGCAGCAGGCGAAGGAAGTTCATGCGTTCGTGTCCTCGGGCCGGTCCTTCACCACCAACGGCAGGCCGGCGACCATCAGCGTCACGCGCGCACAGCAGGCGGCCATGCGCTGGTTGAGCTGGCCCAGCGCGTCCACGAAGGCACGCACCTCGCGGCCCATCGGAATCACGCCCAGGCCGATCTCGTTGCCCACGAGCAGCAGCGGGCCGGCGGCCGCGCGCACGGCCTGCTCCAGCGCCTGCTGCGCGGCTTCGAGCGCCTCCGGCGTGCAGGCCGAGCCCGTCAGCGGCATGAGCCGGTTCGTGAGCCACAGCGTGAGGCAGTCCACCACGAGCAGGGTCTGCGGCGTGCTCAGCGCCACGATCGTTTCAGCCAGGCGCAGCGGCTCTTCCACGGTGGCCAGGCCCGGCACGCGCGCGGCGCGGTCGGCGCGGTGGCGCGCGATGCGCGCGCGCATCTCGTCGTCGTGGCCGGGCGCGGTGGCGATCAGCCAGGCGCTGCGGCCCGTGCCGCCGGCCAGCCAGTCGCGTGCGAGCAGCTCGGCGCGGCGCGACTTGCCGCTCTTTTGTCCGCCCAGGATCAGTTCGGCCATGTGAACAAGGATGCCGCCGCGGGCGGGCAGGAGGGGAACCAGGCGTGGAAGTAGCTCGCGCGGATGCTGCCCAGCTGCAGCAGCGCTTCGCCGGCATCGGGTGCGGGCGGCTGGCCCGGCCGCGCCGTGCGCACCACGGGCGCCAGCGGCGTCGCGCAGGTGGAGTAGTGGAAGGTGTGGCCGCGCAGCACGCCGGCATCCAGCGCGAGCTGCTGCGGCCCCAGCGCCGCGAGCCGCGGCTGCATCTGCACGCGCCCGGGCAGCAGGCCCCACAGCGCATGCGCCTGGCCCTGGCTGTCCACCAGGGTGTCGAACAAGGCCATCATGCCGCCGCATTCTGCCCAGACCGGCCGGCCGGCCTGCACATGCGCGCGCAGGCTGGCCTGCAAGGCCGTGTTGGCCGACAGGCGGGCCGCGTGCAATTCGGGGTAGCCGCCGGGCAGCCACAGCGCATCGCAGGCGGGCAGCGCGGCGTCAAGCAGGGGCGAGAAGAACGCGAGCTCGGCGCCCAGTGCGCGCAAACAGTCCAGGTTGGCCGCGTAGACGAAGCAGAAGGCCGCGTCGCGCGCGACGGCGATGGTGCGGCCGGCCAGGGGGCGGTCCGTGGGCGCTGCCGGGGCCGGCGCCGCGAAGTCGACGGCCCAGCGCTGCAGCGCGGCCGCGTCCATCTGGCCCAGCGGCGTGGCGGCCAACGCGTCGGCCGCCGCATCGAGTCGGGCCATGGCGTCGCCGAGTTCGGTCGCCACGGTCAGGCCCAGGTGGCGTTCGGGCAGCGCCAGCGCGCTGTCGCGCGCGAGCCCGCCCAGCCAGTGCGCCGGTTCGCGCAGGCCGGCCTGCAGCATCTGCGCATGGCGCGCGCTGGCCACGCGGTTGGCCAGCACGCCGGC
>DATKFT010000870.1:0-6606 GCA_035544335.1 Pseudorhodoferax sp. | reverse complement strand
CGTGCTGGGCTTGTTCGAAGGCGTGTGCACGGGCGCCGCCGATGGCTACGGCCGCATGCTGGGCAAGCCGGCCATGACGCTGCTGCACCTGGGGCCGGGCTTCGCGAACGGCATCGCCAACCTGCACAACGCGCGCCGGGCGCGTACGCCCATCGTCAACCTCATCGGCGACCATGCCAGCTGGCATCTGCCGTTCGACGCACCATTGACCTCGGACATCGACTCGCTCGCGCGCCCGGTGTCGGCCTGGCTGCGCACCGTGTCCAGCCCCGACAGTCTGGCCGGCGACGTGCAAGCCGCCATCGCGGCCTCCAGGGCCGGTGCCGGCGGTGTCGCCACGCTCGTGGTACCCGTGGACCACCAGCAGGCCGAAGTGCCGGCCGCTGCTGCGCCGGCCGAGGCGGCAGGGGGCGGACTGCATGCCGTGCCCGCGGTCCGCGTTGAGGCGCTAGCGCGCGCGCTGCGCAGCGGCGAACGCCATGTCTTCCTGATCGGTGGCGAGGCCCTCGGCGAGCGCGGTCAGCGCGCCGCCGCGCGCATTGCCGCCGCCACCGGAGCGGGCTTGTACAGCGAAACCTTCCCGGCGCGCACCGAGCGCGGCGGCGGCCTGCCCGACATCGACCGCCTGCCGTACTTTCCCGAAGCGGCGATCCAGGCGCTGGACGGTCGCCAGGTCGTGCTGGCCGGTGCCATCGCGCCCGTGGCCTATTTCGGCTACCCGGGCCTGCCCAGCCTGCTCGCCCCCAAGGACAAGATCCAGGTGCTCAGCGAGCCCGGCGAGGACGGCGCTTTTGCACTGGAGGCCCTGGCCGATGCGCTGGAGGCGCCCGCGGTCGCGCCCTTGCCGGTGCAGCCGCACGCCATGCCCAGCGGCCCGCTGACGCCGGCCGCCATCGGCCGCATCGTCGCCAAGCTGCTGCCCGAGCAGGCCATCGTCTCGGTCGAGGGCGGCACCTGCGGCTACCCCTTCGTGACGGCCTCGGCGCAGTCGGCCCGCCACACCATCCTGACCAACACCGGCGGCGCCATCGGACAGGGCCTGCCGGTCGCGCTGGGTGCGTCCATCGCCTGCCCGGAGCGCCGCGTCATCGCGCTGCAATCCGACGGCAGTGCGCAATACACCATCCAGGCGCTGTGGACCATGGCCCGCGAACGCACGCCGGTGACCATCCTGATCACGTCCAACCGCCGCTACGCGATCTTGCAGAACGAACTCACGCGCGCCGGCGTCAAGGAATACGGCCCGCAGGCGCTGGCGCTGACCGAGCTCGACCGCCCGGCCATCGACTGGATGGCGTTGGCCACGGCCTATGGCGTGCCGGCCGTGCGCGCCACCACCGCCGAGGCGCTGGCCGAGGAACTGGCCGCCGCGCTGCAGGTGCCGGGCCCGCGCCTCATCGAAATGGTGCTCTGACGCGCCGCCCCTCACTTCAACACACAGGACGACGACATGGATCTGCAACTCAAGGGCAAGGCCGCCTTCATCACCGGCGGCAGCATGGGCATCGGCCGCGAAGTCGCGCGCGTGCTGGCACAGGAAGGCGTGTCGGTGGCGATCGCTGCGCGCGGTGTGCAGGCGCTGGAGCAGGCGGCGGCCGAACTGCGCGAGGAGACCGGCGGCAACGTGGTGGCGATCCGCACCGACACGACCAGCATGCAGGCCGTGCAGTCCGCCATCGACGCGGCGGCCGAGCGCTTCGGCCGGCTCGACATCCTCGTCAACGGCGCCGCGGCGCCCGGTGGCCTGGTGCGCGCCGAACTGGAGCATGCCGACGACCAGGGGCTGCTGCAGGACATCGACATCAAGGTCGTGGGCTACTTCCGCTGCGCCAAGGCTGCGGCTGTGCACATGAAGAAGAACGGCTTCGGCCGCATCATCAACATCGGCGGTCTCACGGGCCGCGGCAGCAAGCAGCTGTCGGGCATGCGCAACGTGGCCATCGCCCACATGAGCAAGACGCTGTCGGACCAGCTGGGTCCGCAGGGCATCACGGTCAACGTGATCCACCCGGGCGTGGTGGAGACCCCGCACATCCACGAGCTCTACGAGAAGGAAGCGAAGAAGCAGGGCCTCACGGCTGCCGAGGTCGAGGCCAACTACGCCAAGGCCACGCCGATCCGCCGCGTGCTGCAGACGCCCGAGATCGCCGACCTCGTGGCCTTCCTCGCGTCGCCGCGTGCTGGCGCCATCACGGGCGAATCCATCGGCATCGACGGTGGCATCTCCCGCGGGATATTTCTATGAGCCCCCGTTTGGCCGGCCTCACTGCGTTCGGCCGTCAGATACCCCCAAGGGGGCGCCGCCAGCGGCCGGGCAGAGCCCGTTCCGCGGCGTCCGCTGGCATGGCCTGCTCCGCGGCCATCCGAACAGCGGCTTGCGGTGCGTCGTCGTGCTCGCGCGGACGACGCGCCATGGACAACTGAGACAAAGGAAATTCAGATGCAAGGAACCATCCTGGTCGGTACCGCGGGGCAGGGCATCCTGCGCAGCGCCGACGACGGCAAGACCTGGCACCGCCTGGGCCTGAAGGAAGCCATCGAGTTCGACGGCACCGTGCGTGCGCTGCTGGTCGACCCGCGCGATCCACAGCGCGTGTTCGCCGGTGCCGACGTGGGCATCTGCCTCAGCGAGGACGGCGGCGTGCACTTCCGGCGCCTGGCCTCGCCGGCCGATGGCCTCACGGTGTGGGCGCTGGCGATCGACCCGCGCAACCCCGAGGTGGTCTACGCGGGCACGGGCGCGCCCTCGCGCGCCCGCATGTTCCGTTCGCGCGACGGCGGGGCCAGCTGGGAGCAGCTGCCCATCGAGATGCCCGAGTTCTGCGCCGGCGTGAACCGCCCGCGCATCCTCTCCATCTGCGTGGACCCGGCCGACAGCGCGGTCTGGTTCGGCGTGGAGGAGGGCGGCGCCTGGCACAGCCAGGACCAGGGCGACAGCTGGCGCCGCGTGGACGCTGCAGACAGCGGCATCGTCAACAGCGACATCCACGCCATCACCATCCTGCCCGCGCGGGCTGGCCGGCCGCGCACGCACCTGATCGCGACCGTCAACTCGGTCTACACCAATACCGACGGCGGCCTGGGGCCCTGGGCCGCGGAAAGCTCGGCCGAGCGCTTCGACGGTATGTACTACACGCGCACGCTGACCGCGCTGGAAGGTGGCCAAGAGGTGCTGCTGGCTGCCATCGGCGACGGCACGCCGGGCACGCGCACCAAGATCTACCGCTCGCTGGACCGCGGCGCGAGCTGGTCCGACACGCTGATGCACCAGGTGCCCAACTCCACCTTCTGGGCGCTGGGCACGCACGCGGCCGACCCGCAGCTGCTGTTCGCCGGCACCAAGTACGGCCACCTGTTCCGCTCCATGGACGGCGGGCAGTCCTGGTTCAAGGACTGGCGCGATTTCAGCGAGATCACGGCCGTGGCCTGGACGCCCGCGGTCGCCGCGATCAAGGCACATCCCAAGTCCACGCTCGGCGCCGCGCCCCATGTCTGAAGCCCCGGTCTTCACCGTGCGTCCGCGCGTGCGGCGCACCCACCTGTCGCTGTTCGTGACCGATCCGTTCGCGTCCGCCGCCTGGTACGAGCGCGTGCTGGGCATGCAGGAGACCGCGCGCGGCGCGCAGTGGGTGTTCCTGAGCTTTGGCAAGAAGCACCACGACATCGCGCTGATCCGCGCGCCGCAGGGCCAGGCGGTCGGCGGCGTCGCGCTGCAGCACTACGGCCTGGAAGTCGAGGGCGACCTGGACGAGTTCCGGCGCCTGTACGGCCAGCTGCTCCGGGCCGGCATCGAGGTCGTCAAGACCACCGACCACAAGATCGGCTACGGCATCTATTTCACCGATCCCGACGGCCACCGTTTCGAGTTCTTCCACGAACGCGTGCTGGACGACGAAGAAGGCAAGCGCGTGCTGCACCAGTACCACGCGCCCAGCGACCCCATCGAACTCGAACCCCTCTACGACTGAGACCACCATGACCGACACCGACCGTTTCGCCCCCAACTTCAGCGTCTTCCACATCCGCAAGTGGTACCTGCAGGTCGAAGACACCCTGGCCGGCGAGAGCGGCATGCCGCCCGACGGCGAGCCGCTGCGCAAGATCGTCATCGCCGCCTGTCTGCGCAACCCGTTCGCGGGCCGCTACGAGGCCGACCTGTCCTCCTGGATCGAACCGTCGCCCGCGCTGGGCCGCGAGTTCGGCCGGCGCATCGCCGAGGCGGCCCAGGGCCGTGCCATCGAGAGCTACGGCAAGGCCTGCCTGGTCGGCACCGATGGCGAGTACGAGCACGGCAACGCGCTGCTGACCAACCCGGCGGCGGATCCGGTGCGCGGCAGCATCGGCGGCGGCAAGAGTTGGGTGCCTTCCACGGGCAAGCGCGGCGGCCCCGGTACGGTGATCGACATCCCGCTGGCGCACAAGGACGCGCTGTACGTGCGCTCGCACTACGACTCGGTCACGGCGCTGTTCCCCGATGGTCCGAACCGCGACGAGCTCGTCCTGATCTGGGCCTTCGCCACGCGCGGGCGCCTCAACGCGCGTCTGGGTGGTCTCAAGGCGACCGAGGTCAAGGGCCTGGACGGCCTGTACTGACGCCATGACTGCACGCAGGGACCACCAGCTGCCGATCGACGGACTGTCGATCCACGTGACGGAGTGGGGCGAGCCCGCCGCGCGGCCCATCGTCATGCTGCACGGCATCCGCGGCTTCGCAGAGACCTTCGCCACGGTGGCCCAAGCCTTGCAGCCCGGCTACCGCGTCATCGCCTACGACCAGCGCGGGCGCGGCAGCAGCAGCTGGGATGTGCAGCGCAACTACTACACCGATGCCTACGTGGCCGACCTGGAGGCTGTGCGTGCCGCGCTCGGCCTGGTGCGCTTCGACCTGCTGGGCCATTCGATGGGCGGCATCAACGCGCTGGTCTACGCCGCGACCCATCCAGGCCGGGTCGATCACTTGGTGATCGAGGACGCAGGTCCTGGCGCGTTCGAGAACTCCGTGGGGGCCCAGCGCATCCGCCGCGAGTTCCAGCAGGCGCCCACGCAGTTCCCGAGTTGGGATGCGGCGGCCGCGTACATGCGCGCGCTGCGTCCCAGCGTGACGGAGGACGCGCGCCAGGAACGCCTGCGCGCCATGCTGGTGCCGCTGGACGGCGGCGGCTTCACCTGGCGGCACGACCAGGCCGGCATCGCCGCCACGCGGCTCGACCCCGATCCGGCCCGCGTCCCCGACCTGCAGGCGGCCGTGCGGGGGCTGCGCTGCCCCACGCGCGTGCTGCGTGGCGCCCGCTCCGACTACCTGCAGCCGGAGATGGCGCAGGCGATGGCGCAACTCAATCCGCGCGTCTCGTGCCGTGACATCGCGGACGCGGGCCACTACGTCCACGACGACCAGCCCGAGGCCTTCTGCCGGGCGGTGACCGAATTCCTGCCGCGCGTGGCATCCGCGCCGCGCGGCACGCACACAACCCCATGAGGACGTGATGGAGACAACCCAAGTGCCGGTGCTCATCGTCGGGGCCGGCCCCGTCGGCACGACGATCGCCAACCTGCTCGGCGTCTATGGCGTGCGCGCGTTGGTGATCGAGCGCAGCGCCGCGATCCACGACTACCCGCGCGCCGTCGGCCTGGACGACGAGGCGCTGCGCACCTTCCAGGCCGCCGGCCTGTGCCGGCAGATGCTGCGCGACATGATCCAGAACGTGCCGATGCGGCTGTACGGCGCGCGCAAGGAGTGCCTGGCCGAGATCCAGCCGACGACGCGCGAGTTCGGCTTCTTCCGCCGCAACCTGTTCTCGCAGCCGCTGGGCGAGGCGACCCTGCGCGCCGGCCTGGGGCGCTTTCCCCATGTCGAGATGCGCCTGGGCGTGGAGCTGCTGGACCTCGCGCAGGATGCCGATGGCGTCACTGCCACGGTGCGTGGTGCCGATGGCGCGTGCTCGGCCATCCGCGCGCAGTACCTGGTCGGGTGCGATGGCGGCCGCAGCACGGTGCGCGAGGGCATCCTGAAGCTGCCTTTCGAGGGCAAGACGCATGCGCACAAGTGGGCTGTCCTCGAGTGCGAGGACGATCCTTTGGACGCGCCCTACACGGCCTTGCATTGCGAACCGGCGCGGCCCTACGTGTGCCTGCGCCTGCCGTACGGCCTGCGGCGCTGGGAGTTCATGCTGTTTCCGGGCGAGGACGCCGAGCAGATGCTGTCGCCCGAGAAGGTGCAGGCACTGCTGCGCGCGCACGTGGCCGACCCGTCCCAATTGAAGATCATCCGGGCGCGCGTCTACACGCACAACTCGCGTGTCGCCGGCTCCTTCGTGGTCGGGCGCATCTGCCTGGCTGGCGACGCCGCGCACATCACACCGCCCTGGATCGGCCAGGGCCTCAATGCTGGCCTGCGCGATGCGTTCAACCTGGCCTGGAAGCTCGCCTGGATCGTGCAGGGCAGGCTCCAGCCCGCGCTGCTGCAGAGCTACCACGACGAACGCCACGCGCATGCCAGGGCCATGATCGACCTGGCCGATCTGTTCGGCGCCGTGCTGTCCCAGCGCAACCGGCTCGTGGCTTGGGCGCGCGACAGGCTGCTGCTGTCGCTGCGCGCCATTCCGCGGC
>DATKFT010000869.1:0-4592 GCA_035544335.1 Pseudorhodoferax sp. | reverse complement strand
CAAGAGCCTGTTGACCGAAGCCAAGCAAATCGAACGCGCCGTCACCCTGATCAACCTGGGTGCCCGCCTGCAGGTGCTGGAATCGGAGACCGACATGTCCTACGAGCGCCTGCTGCATGGCCAACCAGGCCCTGGCCGTGGCCGAGCGCGGCTATGTGCTGGAGACCGGCCGCATCACGCTGCAGGGCGAGGGCCGGGCACTGCGGCGCGATCCGCAGGTGCGGGCGGCCTATCTGGGCAAGCATTGACATGTCCACCGACACCTTCGACTACGTCATCGTCGGCAGCGGCGCGGCGGGCGCCATCCTCGCCGCCCGCCTGGGCGAAGACCCCACACTGTCCATCTGCGTGCTCGAAGCCGGTCCGCGCGACTGGCACCCCTGGCTGCATGTGCCGGCCGGCTTCATCAAGGTGCTGTTCAACCCGGACTTCACCTGGCAGTTCGGCTCCGAGCCCACACCCTGGACCGGCGGGCGCCGCGTGCCGCTGCCGCAGGGCCGCACGGCCGGCGGCTCCACGGCCATCAACGGCCTGGTCTACAACCGCGGCCAGGCCGAGGACTACGACGGCTGGGCCGCGCAGGGCAATCCGGGCTGGAGCCATGCCGAACTCTTGCCCTACTTCCGGCGCACCGAGCGCCGCATCGGCCCCGGCGACGACGCGCTGCGCGGACGCCAGGGCCCCGTGGCCGTGACCGACATCGACTGGAAGCATCCGATCTGCGAGGCCTTCCTCGAAGGCGCGACGGAGCTGGGCCTGCCGCGCAACCCCGACTACAACGGTGCCACGCAGGCCGGGGTGGGCTATTTCCAGCGCACCATCCACCACGGGCTGCGCCAGGGCACGGCGCCGACCTTCCTGACACCGGCAATTAACCGCGGCAACGTCACGCTGCGCAGCAATGCCCAGGCCACGGGCATCGTGTTCGACGGCCTGCGCGCCACGGGCGTGCGCGTGCGCCGCGGCGGCGCCCATGGCCGCCAGGAGCTCGTGCGCGCGCGGCGCGAGGTCATCGTCTGCGCGGGCGCCGTCAACACCCCAAAGCTGCTGCAGCTCTCGGGCATCGGCCCGGCCGAGTGGCTGCAGCGCGCGGGCATCCCCGTGCGCCATGCGCTGCCCGGTGTGGGCCAGCACCTCAAGGACCATTTCTCGGTGCGGCTGGTCGCGCGCGCCAAGAACGCCAGCACCATCAACGAGCTCGCGCGCGCGCCGCGGCTGTGGAACCAGGTGGCGCGCTGGCTCGCCGGCCAGCCCAGCATCCTCGCGCTGAGCCCCTCGCTCGCGCATTTCTTCTGGCAGTCGCGGCCCGGGCTGGCCCGGCCCGACCTGCAGGGCGTGTTCGCACCGGCCAGCTACCGCGAGGGCTATGTGGGCATGCTGGACGACTACCCCGGCATGACCTGTGGCGTCTGGCAGCACCGACCGCAGAGCAGCGGCTGGGTGCGGCTGGCAAGCAGCGACCCCTTCGCCGACCCCGTGGTGCAGCCCAACTACCTGGCCCACGAAGAGGACCGCCGCGTGCTGCTGGACGGCGTGCGCCTGGCGCGCCGGCTCTTGCAGACCCACGCGCTCGCGCCCTATGTGGTGGCCGAGACCCTGCCCGGCCCGGACGTGCAGCGCGAGGACGAGCTGCTGGACTTCGTGCGGCGCTACGGCGTCTCCTCCTACCACCTCAACGGCACGGCACGCATGGGCCCGGCCAGCGACACGATGGCCGTGGTCGACGCACAACTGCGTGTGCACGGCATCGCCGGCCTGCGCGTGGCCGACGCCTCCGTCATGCCCGAGATCCCCTCGGCCAACACCTGCGCGGCCGCCATGATGATCGGCGAGAAGGCGGCCGACCTCGTGCGCGCCCATCCCCTGCAAGCATGATCTCCATCGACCAGCACCCCACGCTGCACCAGGCCCTGGCGGCCGCGGCCCAGGCCTATGGCGGCAACAGCCTGCTGGCCATTCCCGCGAACCCGCAGCGCAGCTACCTGCCCCAGGGCCTGGAACTGAGCTTCGCGCAGATGGCCGAGGGCATGGCCACGCTGGCCGCGCGCTATGCGGCGGCCGGCTACGGCCACGGCCACCGCGTCGCGCTGTTCCTGGAGAACCGGCCCGAACACCTGCTGCACAAGCTCGCGCTGAACAGCCTGGGGGCCTGCTGCGTGCCCGTGAACCCCGACTACCGGCCGCGCGAGCTGGCCTACCTCGTGGAGCACGCGCGCGTGGACCTCGTGGTGGTGCTGGACAGCCGCATCGATGCGCTGCGCGCCGCGCTGGCCGAATCCAGCCACCGCCCGGCCTTCGCCAGCCTGGAAGGTTGCGCCACCGCCCTGCCGCCGGCCCCGCGCGATCCGCTGCCCGGCCAGGTGCACGGCGACACGCCGGCCAGCATCCTCTACACCTCGGGCACGACGGGGCGGCCCAAGGGCTGCGTGCTCTCGCACCGCTACGAACTCGCATCCGGTCAGGCCTATGCCACGCGCGGCGGCCTGGCGAGCCTGCGCGAAGGCGCCGAACGCATCTACAACCCGCTGCCGCTGTTCCATGTCAACGCCTCGGTGGTCTCGTTCCCGGGCGCGCTGCTCACGGGCAACTGCCAGGTGCAGACCGACCGCTTCCAACCCACGCGCTGGTGGACCGAGGTGCGCGAGAGCCGCGCCACCGTCGTGCACTACCTGGGCGTCATCGCGCAGATGCTCTGGGCCCAGCCACCCGGCCCGCAGGACCGCGACCACGGCGTGCGCTTCGGCTACGGCGCGGGCGTGGAGCCGCAGCTGCACGCGGCCTTCGAGGCGCGCTTCGGCTTCCCGCTGATCGAGCTCTGGGGCATGACCGAGATGGTGCGCATCCTGACCGACAACCACGCACCGCGCCAGGTCGGCACGCGCGCCTTCGGCCGCGCGCAGCCCGGCATCGAGGTGCGCGTGGTCGACGATGCCGACCGCGACGTGGCCGACGAGACGCCCGGCGAGATGGTGATCCGCCACAGCGCTGCGACACCGCGCCAGGACTTCTTCTCTGGTTACCTCGACGATCCCGAAGCGACCGAGGCCGCCTGGCGCGGCGGCTGGTTCCACACGGGCGACATCGTGTGGCGCGACGCGAGCGGCATGCTGCACTTCGTGGACCGGCGCAAGAACATCGTGCGCCGCTCGGGCGAGAACATCGCCGCGGCCGAGGTCGAGGCCATGCTGCTCACCCATCCCTGGGTGGCCCAGGTGGCCGTGATGGCCCTGCCCGATGAAGTGCGCGAAGAGGAGGTGCTGGCCTGCGTGGTGCTCAAGCCCGGTGCCGCGCCCGACGGCAAGAGCGAAGCCACGGCGCATGCGCTGTTCGCGCACTGCAATGCCCAGCTGGCCTACTACAAGGCGCCGGGCTGGGTCTGGTTCGCCGACGCGATCCCGACCACGGCCACGCAGAAGATCCAGAAGCACAGCCTGTTCGCGGCCGGCACCGACCCGCGCCAGCTGCCGGGCATGGTGGACCTGCGCGGGCTCAAGAAGCGGCGCTGAGCCGCGTTCTGCATTGCAGTTCTGGACTGCGCGGGCGGCCCGCGCGGGCGGGGTGTTGCGGCCTAGACTCGATCGCGTCATCGAGCCCCCACGCCCATGCCCCACACCACCGCCCCCACGCGCATCCATGAGCTGCTGACGCCATGGGCTGCCAGCCAGCCCGACGCGCCCGCGCTGCGCGACGACCACGAGCGCTACAGCTACGCCGGTCTGCAGCAGGCCGGCATGGCCGTGGCCGAACGGCTGACCGCGGCCGGCGTGCGCGCAGGCGACCGCGTGCTCGTGGTCGGCGAGAACTGCGCGGCCGCCTGCGTGCTGGCGCTGGCCGCGAGCCGGCTCGGCGCCTGGATCGGCATCGTCAACAGCCGGCTCAGCGCGCACGAGGTCGACCACATCCTCGACCATGCCCGGCCGCGCCGCGTGCTCTACACCAGCCATGTGTCGGCCGAAGCCTTGCAGCATGCGCAGCGCCACGGCGCGCAAGCCACGGTCGGCTTCGGCCAGGCCACGGTGCACTTGGGCCCCCTGGATGCCGCCGCGCCGGCCGAACCCGACCACACCGATGCCGCCCAGCAGGTGGCCGCGCTGGTCTACACCTCGGGCACCTCGGGCGCGCCCAAGGGTGTGATGCTCACGCATGCCAACCTGGCCTTCATCGCCGCCACCACGCGCCAGCTGCGTGGCCTGGCTCCGGGCGACGTGGTCTACGGCGTGCTGCCCATGGCGCACATCGTCGGCTTGTCGACCCAGTTCCTCGGCGTGCTGGCCAGCGGCGCGGCCTTGGTGCTGGCGCCACGCTTCACGCCGGAACTGCTGCTGCAAGCGCTGCGCGAAGGCGCCACGGCCTTCACGGGTGTGCCCGCCATGTACGCGCGGCTGCTGGACTGGCTGCGCAGCCGCGGCGAGACGCTGGCCGCGCCGCGGCTGCGCCTGATCGGCGTGGCCGGCTCGCCGCTGACGCCCGAACTCAAGGCCGCCGTGGAGACCCTGTTCGGCCTGCCGCTGCTGAACGGCTACGGCCTGACCGAGACCGCGCCCACCATCGCCCAGGTGCGCGGCGAGGCGCCGCGCCAGGACTGCGCGGTG
>DATKFT010000868.1:0-5441 GCA_035544335.1 Pseudorhodoferax sp. | reverse complement strand
GCCATCCGGACATCTCGTCGGCGGTCGCCCGCTACTTCGAAAGCAGCGAGGGCAGGCTCATCTTCGGCAACGAGTGAGGGGGCAGACACCGCACGGGGACTGAGGTCTTGCCGCCCATTTGGCACGGCCTGGGAACTCGGGCAAGCTGTCCCGATGGACAAGACGCAAAAGCAGAAGATGCTGGCCGGCGAGCTGTACGACGCCGGCGACGCCGAGATCCAGGCGGACCTGTTGGCCACACGCGCATGGCTGGTGCGCTACAACGCCGCGCTGGGTGCGAGCACGCAGCAACGGCGCGAGCTGCTCAGGGAGCGCTTCGCGCGCGTCGGCGAGGGCGCCGCCGTGCGGCCGCCCTTCCATTGCGACTACGGCTTCAACATCCACCTGGGAGCCGGCGTCTTCCTGAACTTCAACTGCGTGATCCTGGACGTGGTGGAGGTCACGATCGGCGACAAGACGCAGATCGGTCCGGGGGTCCAGATCCTCACGGCGGACCATCCGCGCGATGCGGCGTCCCGCGAAGCGGGCCTGGAGTTCGGGCGGCCCATTCGCATCGGCCGCAATGTCTGGATCGGCGGTGGCGCCATCCTGCTGCCGGGCGTGCGCGTGGGCGACGATGCCGTGATCGGCGCGGGCAGCGTGGTCACGCGGGACGTGGCGGCGGGCCAGACCGTGGTCGGCAATCCCGCGCGGCCGCGGCCCGGCGCTCAGGCGTAGGGGTCGTCGAAGCCCAGCCGCGCCATGACTTCGCGCTCACGTGCCTCCATGGCCTCGGCGTCTTCCTCGCCGGTCTCGTGGTCCCAGCCCTGGGCGTGCAGCGTGCCGTGCACGAGCAGATGCGCGTAGTGCGCCTGCAGGCTCTTGCCGTTCTCGCGCGCCTCCTTCTCCACCACGGGCGCGCACAGCACGAGATCGGCCGTGACCACGGGCTCCTGGGTGTAGTCGAAGGTCAGCACGTTGGTGGCGTAGTCGCGCTGGCGGTAGTCGCGGTTCAGCGCCTGGCCCTCCTCGGCACCGACGATGCGCACAGTGATCTCGGCGTCCAGGTCCAGCGCATGGCGGATCCAGCGCGCGACCTTGTGGCGCGGCAGCGCGGCGCGGTGCGCGGCCACGTTGTCGAATGCGGCGAACTGCAGCGACAGCTGCAGCGCCTGCAATGCCCCTCCTGCCCCGCTCACCGCGCACCCCGGCGTGCGCGCACCACCTGCTCGGCCGCGTCGCGGCCGAGTTCGGCGGCATCGCCCCCCTGGCCGCGCGCGTCGTAGGCATCGACGATGCGCGCCACCAGCGGGTGGCGCACCACGTCGGCGCTGGTCAGCCGCGTGATGGCGATGCCCTTGACGCGCTTGAGCACGCGCTCGGCGTCGATGAGGCCCGACAGCTGCTGCTTGGGCAGGTCGATCTGGCTCACGTCGCCCGTGACCACGGCCTTGGCGCCGAAGCCGATGCGCGTCAGGAACATCTTCATCTGCTCGGGCGTGGTGTTCTGCGCCTCGTCCAGGATCACGAAGGCGTTGTTGAGCGTGCGCCCGCGCATGAAGGCCAGCGGCGCGATCTCCAGCGCATTGCGCTCGAAGCACTTGGCCACGCGGTCGGCGCCCATGAGGTCGTACAGCGCGTCGTAGAGCGGGCGCAGGTAGGGGTCGATCTTCTGGGCCAGGTCGCCGGGCAAGAAGCCCAGGCGTTCGCCGGCCTCCACGGCCGGGCGCGTGAGCACGATGCGCTGCACGGCCGAGCGCTCCAACGCGTCGACGGCACAGGCCACGGCCAGGTAGGTCTTGCCGGTGCCGGCCGGGCCGATGCCGAAGGTGATGTCGTGGTGCGCGATGTTGTCCAGGTAGGTCGCCTGGTTGGCCGTGCGGGCCTTGAGGTCGCCGCGCCGCGTCAGCAGCGGCGGGCCGTCCTCGTTGGCCGCCTGGTCGGCATCGCCGGCCAGCATGAGCTGCACGGTGTCGGTCGCGATCGGCCGGGCCGCGATCTCGTACATGGCCTGCAACACCTCGAGCGCGCGCTGGGCGCGGGCCTTGGGGCCGTCGATCTTGAACTGCTCGTGGCGGTGCGCGATCTTGACGACCAGCGCGGTCTCGATCTGGCGCAGGTGCGCGTCCATGGGGCCGCAGACATGGTCCAGCCGGGTGTTGTTGGGGGGCGTGAAGTTGTGGCGGACGATCATGGCGGTCGGTCGGTCGGGGGACCGCGATTGTCGCCGCCCTTCGCCGCCCTTCGCCGTTCTTCGCGGCCCGTACCCGCCTAGACCCGGAACCGCCCCACCACCTGCGTGAGCCGCGTGGCCTGCTCGTGCAGCGACTGGGCCGCGGCGGCCGACTCCTCCACGAGCGCGGCGTTCTGCTGCGTCGTGCCGTCCAGCGCGCCGATGGCCACGTTGACCTCGCCCAAGGTGTCGGTCTGCTGCTGCACGGCCGACGCGATCTGGCCGATCATGTGGTTCACGCGCGCGACCGAATCGACCACCTGGCGGATCGTGCTGCCGGCGTCGGCGACCTCGCGCGAACCCGTCGCGACCTGGTCGGCCGAGTTGCCGATCAGCGTCTTGATCTCGCGCGCGGCCTGCGCGCTGCGCTGGGCCAGCGTGCGCACCTCGCTGGCCACCACCGCGAAGCCGCGCCCCTGCTCGCCCGCGCGCGCGGCCTCGACCGCAGCGTTGAGCGCCAGGATGTTGGTCTGGAACGCGATGCCGTCGATCACGCCCGTGATGTCGGCGATCTTGCGCGAGGCGTCCTCGATCTCGCCCATGGTGCCGACGATGCGCGAGACGGCCTGGCCGCCCTGCTGGGCCACGTCGGCCGCGGCGGCCGCGAGCTGGCGCGCCTCCTGCGCCGAGACCGCACTCTGGCGCACGTTGTCGGTGGCCTGCTGCATGGCGGCCGAGGTCTGCTCCAGGCTGGAGGCCGCGTGCTCGGTGCGCGAGGACAGGTCCAGGCTGCCCGAGGACACCTGCTGGCTCGCCACCGCGATGCTGTCGGCGCTCTGGCGCACGGTGGCCAGCGACTCCTGCAGCGTGCCCTGCATGCGCGCCAGCGAGCGCAGCAGGTCGCCGAGTTCGTCGCGGGTCTGCGCGTGCAGCGTCTGCGTGAGGTCGCCGCTGGCGATGCGCTCGGCGCTGGCCGTGGCCTGGCCCAGCGGCACGGTCAGCGAGCGCGTGATGCGCCAGGCCACGAGCGCGCCCAGCGCCATGGCCAGCGCCACGGTCGTCCAGATGCCGGCCAGCACGGCCTGGTGGTTGGCCTGGGCTTCCCGGTGCGCGGCGGCCGCGCCTTCGTCGTTGGTCGCGACCAGCGCGCCGATGGCGTCGGTCGTGGAGCGGAAGATCCGGCGCGAGTCGCCGCGCAGGTAGGCCAGCGCCGCCTCCTGCTGGCCCTCGCGGACCAGCGCGAGCAGCCTGGTCTGCGAGGCACGGTAGGTGTCGACGATGGTCTTGAAGGTGTCGAAGCGCTGGCGCTCCTCGTTGCTGCTGATGTTGACGGCATAGGCCGACAGCAGGCCGGGCACCAGGCTCCACTGCTTGTCCAGCCGCGTCTGCTCTTCCTGCAGCGCGCCGCCCAGCAGGAGCTGCAACTCGGCGCGGCGCATCTGGTTCAGCGCCTCGTTCAGGGCCGCCAGCTGCTGGGTGCTGGCCAGCCAGTTGGTGGCCAGCTCGCCCACGCCCTCCTGGATCTTGTTGACCCGGTTCACGGCATACAGGCCCATGGCCAGCATGACCAGCAGCAGCACCCCGAAGCCCAGCCCCATCCGGACACCCACGCGCAGATTCGACACCGTCATCGCATCTCCTCGAGCGGGCGGATTGCCCGGCATCGCGCAAACTACCATGCGCGCAGGAAAGGCCGGCCTGGCGGCGCCGGCACAGCCGACGGACGGCCACGCGCAGCGGCCAGGCGTTGCGGCCGGGTGGCAAGCGGGTGGCGGCAGTACCATCCGCGCCCATGATCGGACGACTGCAAGGCCTGCTGGCCGAGAAGAACCCACCCCAGGTGCTGCTGGACTGCCAGGGCGTGGGCTACGAGGTCGACGTGCCCATGAGCACGTTCTACAACCTGCCCGCACTCGGCGAACGCGTCACGCTGCTCACGCACTTCATCGTGCGCGAGGACGCCCAGCTGCTCTACGGCTTCGGCACCGCGGCCGAGCGCAACACCTTCCGCCAGCTCATCAAGATCAGCGGCGTCGGCCCGCGCACCGCGCTGGGCGTGCTGTCGGGCCTGGGCGTGGCCGACCTGGCCCAGGCCGTCACGCTGCAGGAAAGCGGCCGGCTGGTCAAGGTGCCCGGCATCGGCAAGAAGATCGCCGAGCGGCTGCTGCTGGAGCTCAAGGGCAAGCTGGGCGCCGACATCGGCCCGCACACCGCGGTCGCCAACGACCACCAGGCCGACATCCTGCAGGCCCTGCTCGCACTGGGCTACAGCGACAAGGAAGCCGCCGCCGCGCTCAAGGCGCTGCCGCAGGACATCGGCGTCAGCGACGGCATCAAGCTCGCGCTGAAGGCCTTGTCCAAGGGCTGACGCGCGGGGCGGGCCGGGCCACCGCTGCCCCGCCCAGCCGCCGGGCGCCCGCAACGGCGCGCCCTCACCGCAGCGCCGGCCGCTGCGGCCGATATGCACTTTGCGCATGTCGTCGCGCGCTTTTCTTCGTTGTCGCAGCCGCGGCACAGGGGCCCAATGCCGCTGCAGCGCGCCAGCCTGGCGCCTGCGCCTTCCCGTGACCGCCGCCCATCCCATGCCCACCCCCTCCCCCGCGCTGCGCGCACGCTATGGCGCGGCCGCGCCCGCCATCGCGCTGGACACCAGCCCGGTGCTCGACGCCCTGCTCGGCCACCGCTCGGTACGCCACTTCCTGCCCGACGCGCTGCCGCCGCAGACGCTGGAGCGGCTCGTGGCCGCCGCGCAGTCGGCCCCGAGCTCGTCCAACCTGCAGACCTGGAGCGTGGTGGCCGTGCAGTCGGCCGAGAGCCGCGCGCGCCTGGCCGAGCTGACCGGGCCGCAGCCGCACCTGCGGACCGCGCCGCTCGTGCTGGCCTGGCTGGCCGACCTCTCGCGCATCGCGCGCATCGCCGAGCGCAGCGGCAGCCAGGCCGCGGGCCTGGACTACCTGGACACCTTTCTGATGGCCGTCATCGACGCGGCGCTGGCCGCGCAGAACGCGGTGCTGGCGGCCGAATCGCTGGGCCTGGGCACGGTCTACGTCGGCGCGCTGCGCAACCAGCCCGAAGCGGTCGCCCAGGTGCTGGGCACGCCGGCCCATGTGTTCCCGGTGTTCGGCCTCGTGGTCGGCCACCCCGATCCGGCGCGGCCGGCCGCCGTCAAGCCGCGCCTGCCGCAATCCACCGTGCTGCACCACGAGCGCTACCAGGCGCCCGCGGACAGCGCGGCCGAAACGGGCGGCTACGACGCCGAGCTGCGCCGCTTCCAGGCGGACCAAGGGCT
>DATKFT010000867.1:0-16311 GCA_035544335.1 Pseudorhodoferax sp. | reverse complement strand
AACGAGAAGTCCGGCGTGAAGGTCACGATGCTGGCCTTCGTGATCAAGGCCGTGGTCGCGGCGCTCAAGAAGTTCCCCGAGTTCAACGCGAGCCTGGATGGGGACGCGCTGGTCTACAAGCAGTACTTCCACATCGGCTTCGCGGCCGACACGCCGAACGGCCTGGTCGTTCCCGTGCTGCGCGACGCCGACAAGAAGGGCGTCATGCAGATCAGCGCCGAGATGGGCGAGCTGGCCAAGAAGGCGCGCGACGGCAAGATGGGCCCGGCCGACATGACGGGCGGCTGCTTCTCGATCAGCTCGCTGGGCGGCATCGGCGGCACGCACTTCACGCCCATCGTGAACGCGCCCGAGGTGGCCATCCTGGGCCTGTCCAGGAGCGCAATGAAGCCGGTCTGGGACGGCCAGGCTTTCCAGCCGCGCCTGGTGCTGCCGCTCAGCCTGAGCTGGGACCACCGCGTCATCGACGGCGCGGCGGCAGGCCGCTTCAACGCCTACCTGGCCCAGCTGCTGGGCGACTACCGCAGGATCCTGCTGTGAGCGCGCGCGACGCCGAACCCGCGGCGCAGCTGGGCCAGGCCAGCGGCGCCGAGATCCTCGTGCGCAGCCTCGTGGCCGAGGGCGTGCGCTGCCTGTGGGGCTACCCGGGCGGAGCCGTGCTCTACATCTACGACGCGCTGTACCGCGAGCCCGCCATCCAGCACATCCTGGTACGCCACGAGCAGGCGGCCGTGCACGCGGCCGACGGCTTCGCACGCGCCACCGGCGAGGTGGGTGTGGCGCTCGTCACCTCGGGCCCGGGCGCGACCAACGCGGTCACGGGCATCGCCACGGCCTACATGGACTCCATCCCGCTCGTGGTCATCACTGGGCAGGTGCCCACCACGGCCATCGGGCTCGACGCCTTCCAGGAGTGCGACACCGTGGGCATCACGCGGCCCATCGTCAAGCACAACTTCCTCGTGCGCGACGTTCGGGAGCTCGCGCTGACGCTCAAGAAAGCCTTCCACATCGCGCGCAGCGGCCGGCCCGGCCCCGTGGTGGTGGACATCCCCAAGGACGTCACGCTGGACACCGCGCCGTTCCACTACCCCGCAACGCTGGAGATGCGCTCGTACAAGCCCGTGCGCGCGCCGCATGGCGGCCAGGTGCGCAAGGCGGTGGAGCTGCTGCTGGCGGCCGAGCGGCCCTACCTGTTCACGGGCGGCGGCGTGGTGCAGGGCAACGCCAGCGCCGAGCTGCGCGTGCTGGCCGAGCTGCTCGGCTGCCCGTCCACGAGCACGCTGATGGGCCTGGGCGCCATCCCCGCGAGCGACCCGAAGTTCCTGGGCATGCCGGGCATGCACGGCAGCTACGAGGCCAACATGGCCATGCAGCACTGCGATGTGCTGCTGGCCGTCGGTGCGCGCTTCGACGACCGCGTCATCGGCAACCCCAGGCACTTCGCGAGCGTGGCGCGCAAGATCATCCACGTGGACGTGGACCCCTCGTCGATCTCCAAGCGCGTGAAGGTGGATGTGCCCATCGTCGGCGACGTGAAGGCCGTGCTGCCGGAACTGGCCGCGCAGCTGCGCGCAGGCGCCCGGCCCCGCTCGGCCGCGCTCGCCGCCTGGTGGGCGCAGGTCGCGCAGTGGCGTGCGCGCCAGTGCCTGCACTTCGAGCCCAGCGAGCAGGTCATCAAGCCCCAGGCCGTCGTGCAGACGCTGGGCCGGCTGACCGCGGGCACCGACTGCTACATCACCTCCGACGTGGGCCAGCACCAGATGTGGGCTGCGCAGTACTACCCGTTCGACGCGCCGCGGCGCTGGATCAACTCGGGCGGCCTGGGCACCATGGGCGTGGGACTGCCCTACGCGATGGGCATCAAGCTCGCACGGCCGCACAGCGAGGTGTTCTGCGTCACGGGCGAGGGCTCCATCCAGATGTGCATCCAGGAGCTGTCGACCTGCCTGCAGTACAACACGCCGGTCAAGATCGTCGCGCTCAACAACGGCTACCTGGGCATGGTGCGCCAGCAGCAGCAGATCGGCTGGGAGGGCCGCTACGCCCACAGCTACATGGACGCGCTGCCCGACTTCGTGAAGCTGGCCGAGGCCTATGGCCATGTGGGCCTGCGCGTGGAGCGGCCGCAGGACGTGGAGCCGGCCCTGCGCGAGGCCATGCGGCTCCAGGACCGCACGGTGTTCCTGGACATCCGCACCGATCCCACCGAGAACGTCTGGCCCACCGTGGTCGCGGGCAAGGGGCTGACCGAGATGCTGCTGGGCGCCGAAGACCTCTAGGCATATGGCACAGGGCATGCGGCGCGCGGCGTGGAGGGCGCCCTGCAGCGCCGCGGTTGCGCCGGCGCGGTCGGCAGCGCCCGTGTCGCCGGGTGCAGAGCAGGTGCAGAGCAGGTACACAGGCAAGGGGCATGGCGCGGCGGCTTCCTCGAACACGTTCTTACACTGCACGCTTCCCAGAAGCGTGCTCGACCCCCGTGCTGAACCAGACCACCACCCTCGCCATGCAGCCCCTGCTGCTGACCCATGCGGCGTGTGCAGGCGCGCTGCAATGGCCCGGCGCCATCGACGCGCTCCGGCGGGGCCATCGGTTGCCCCGGCCCCAGCTCGGCGACCTGGTCCTCGGCGCGGGTGGCAGGCAGCTCGTCAACCGCTGCGCCGGCATCCCGGGCCTGGGCTTTCTGATCAAGGGCGAGACCGTGTTCAGCGGCAACGCGGGCCGGGGGCTGCCCTCGATCCAGGGTGCGGCACTGCTCTACGACGACGCGGGGGGCTCCCTGCGCGCCATCGTCGAGAGCAGCCTCATCACGCAGTACAAGACGGCGGCGGACTCGGTGCTCGGCGCCCAATGCCTGGCGCGGCCGGACAGCCGCCATCTGCTGCTCGTGGGCGCCGGCGCCATCGCCACCGCCCTCGCGCGGGCCTACGACGCCGCCTTCCCGGGCCTGGAGCGCATCTCGATCTGGTCGCGGCGGCCCGCGCAGGCCCGCGCGCTGGCCGAACAGCTGGGTGCGCTGCGCTCGTCGGTGGTGGCCGTGGCGGATCTGCCGCAGGCCGTCGGCCAGGCCGACATCGTGGCGGCCGCGACGATGGCAACAGAGCCCGTTCTGCATGGGCGCTGGGTGCGCCCTGGCACGCATGTCGACCTGGTCGGTGCGTTCAGCCCGGACATGCGCGAATCCGACGACCAACTCATGGCAGCGGCCCGGGTCTACGTGGACTGCACCGAGACCGTGGTGGACCGGATCGGTGATCTGGTGCAACCCATCCGGTCGGGCGCCATCTCCCGCGCGCATGTGCGCGGCGACCTCTACGACCTGGTCGCGGCAAAGGCCCCGTGCCGGCAATCCGATGCGCAGATCACCTTGTTCAAGAACGGCGGCGGCGCGCACCTGGATCTCATGGTGGCGCACTACATCGTGCGCGCCGTGCAGGGTGCGTCAGCGCGCGCCGCTGCCGCGCGGGCAGCCCAGGACCGGGGCGGCTGAGCGGGCGCTGCCGCAGGCCCTCGGCCGCCGCCAGGCCGGCCCCGCGCCTGCGGGGCCGGCGCAGCCTCACTGCTTGGGCTGCTGCTTGAGCGCTTCTTCCATCGCCTTGGACGGATCGTCGGCCGGCTCGGCAGCGGAATCGGCAGGCGCCGGCATGTCGGCGCCGGGCTCGGCCGACTCCTCGTCGGCGCCATAGCCCCCTTCGCCGCCATAGCCTTCGGCACCGCCGGGCTGCAGGCCCTCGAGCATCTGCTCGCCGACGGCCTTGAGGTCGTAGTCCTGCTCCTTGTCCAGGCTGCCCGTGACCAGGGTCGGGAACGCGATCATCACGCCGACCATGAACAGCTGGATCAGCAGGAAGGGGATGGCGCCCTTGTAGATCTGCATGGTCGTGACCGGGTCCATGACCTTGTTGGTCACGCGGTCCACATAGGGCTTGTCGGGCGCGACCGAGCGCAGGAAGAACAGCGCGAAGCCGAACGGTGGGTGCATGAACGAGGTCTGCATGTTCATGGCCAGCAGCACGCCGAACCAGATCAGGTCGATGCCCAGCTTGTGGGCCACGGGCGCCAGCAGCGGCACCACGATGAAGGACAGCTCGAAGTAGTCCAGGAAGAACGCGAGGAAGAACACCAGCACGTTCACGAAGATCAGGAAGCCGATCTGCCCGCCGGGCAGGCCGGCCAGCAGGTGCTCGACCCAGATCGGCCCGTCGGCGGCCTGGAACACCAGGCCGAACATGGTCGCGCCGATCAGGATGAACATCACGAAGCTGCCCAGCTTGGTCGTGCTGGCCAGGGCCTGCTTGAGCAGCGACAGGCCCAGGCGGCCGCGTGCCCAGCCCATCACGAGCGCGCCGATCGCGCCCATGGCGCCGCCTTCGGTGGGCGTGGCCACGCCCAGGAAGATGGTGCCCAGCACGAGGAAGATCAGCAGCAGCGGCGGGATCAGCACGAAGGTCACGCGTTCGGCCAGGCGCGACAGCAGGCCCAGCCGCGCGAACTTGTTGGCCAGCGCGATGAGCAGCGCGACAAAGGCGCCGCCGCACATGGCGACCACGACCTTCTCGTCGGTGGCCACGAACGTGACCTCTTCGCCCAGCCACCAGGTGTGCACCTCGGCCATGTGGCGCGCCAGCACCACGGAGACGAGGAAGGAGATCACCATCAGCACCAGCAGCGAGGGGTAGCCGCCGCTGCCGTCGGGCTCGCGGTACACACGCGCATGCGCGGGCAGCGCGGGCACGCTGGCCGGCTTGAAGATGGCCAGTGCCGCGATGTAGATGACGTAGCAGCCCACCAGCATGAAGGCCGGCACGAAGGCGCCCTTGTACATGTCGCCCACGCTGCGGCCGAGCTGGTCGGCCATGATGATCAGCACGAGCGAGGGCGGGATGATCTGCGCCAGCGTGCCGGAGGCCGCGATCACGCCGCTCGTGAATTTGCGGTCGTAGCCGTAGCGCAGCATGATGGGCAGCGAGATCAGGCCCATGGAGATGACCGAGGCCGCGACCACGCCCGTGGTGGCTGCCAGCAGCGCGCCGACGAAGACCACGGCCAGTGCCAGGCCGCCGCGCATGGGGCCGAAGACCTGGCCGACGGTGTCCAGCAGGTCCTCGGCCATGCCGCTGCGTTCCAGGATCAGGCCCATCAAGGTGAAGAAGGGCACGGCCAGCAGCGTGTCGTTGGCCATGATGCCGATCAGGCGCTGCGGCAGCCAGGCCAGCACCGAGGAGGGGAAGACGCCCAGCTCGATGCCGATGATGCCGAAGGTCAGCCCGCAGGCGCCCAGGCTGAACGCCACCGGAAAGCCCAGCAGCAAAAAGCAGATCAGCCCCGCGAACATGATCGGGGCAAAGTTGGTCGTGATGAACTCCATCGCGCGTGCTCCGGGACTCAGGGAGCGGGCGCGGGCGTGCCGCCCTGGCTCTGCTCACGGGCGCGCAGGATTTCTGCCAGCTCTTCTTCGGCGCTCTTCTCGCCGGCCTTGAGCGTGGGGTCGGGCCCGTCGCCGGTCAGGAAGGCGATGCGTTTGATCAGCTCGGACCAGCCCTGGATCATCAGCAGCGTGAAACCCAGCGGCAGCGCGAGCCAGACCGGCCAGCGGATCAGGCCGCCGGGGTTGCCGGACATCTCGCCCGACTCGTACTGCTGGATCGTCAGCGGCACGGTGTAGTACAGCACCAGCAGGCACAGCGGCGTGAGGAACAGCGCGAAGCCGACGATGTCGATCCAGATCTGCACCTTCTTGGGCAGGCGGCTGTTGATCACGTCGATGCGCACATGCTCGCGGTTGAGCAGCGTGAAACCGGCGGCCAGCAGGAACGACCAGGCAAACAGGTACCACTGGACTTCGAGGTAGGCGTTCGAACTGGTGTTGAAAGCCTTGCGCACCACGGCGTTGAGCGCGCTGATGGCCGTGGACGCCAAGATGAGCCAGATCACGTATTTGCCCACCAAGGCATTGAGCCAGTCGATGGCCCGCGCGAGCTTTAACAAGCCTTGCATGTCTCTCCCTTTTAGGTTGGATGCCCCACGATGCGACAACACCCGGCACACCGGCGTTGTGTGCCGGCGGGGCGGGTGCGTGGGGCGGGCGAATTCTACGGGCCGCGCCTGGGGGCGGCTTCCAGGGGTATGCCCGGGGTGGGCGGTCGCGCGCAGGCGATGCCATGCCCATAATCGGCCATGTCCTCGTCCGCCACCACGCTGTCTTCGCTCGTCGATACGCCCGCATTCCGCCAGGCGGGCCGCGAGCCCTTGTCGCTGGCGCTGATGGACGCGCGCAACCACACGCTGCACCTGCTGGGCCTGTGCGAAGCCCATGGTGCGGGGCTGGACGGCCGGGCCGGCGACCCCTTGTGGCTGGCCGGGCGCGCGGGCTGGTTCGCCGAGTCGTGGATCGGGCGCAACCCGCAGCGCCACCAGGGCGCGGCCTGCCCGCAGCGGCCGACCCGGCTGGCTTCCAGCCAGCCGCAGGCCGACCTGTGGTGGGGCGAGGCGGCAGAGCAGGGGGCCGACGTGGCCACCACGCGCGCCTTCCTGCTCGAGCAGCTCGAGAGCACGCTGGAGCTGCTGGACAAGGCGCCGCAGGACGATGCGGGCCTGTACTTCTACCGCCTGGCCGTGCTGCACGAAGACCTGCGCGGCGAGGACATGCTGGTGCAGGCGCAGCGCCTGGGCGTGCCGGTGCCGCTGCTGGCGCGCGAGCCGCGCCGGCCCGGCGCGGCCTTGGCGATGCCGGCCACGCGCTGGCGGCTCGGTGCCCGCGCCAGCGGCCTCGTGCTGGACAACGAGCAGGGCAGCCATGTCGTGCAGATCCCCGAGTTCGAGATCGATGCCCAGCCCGTGAGCTGGGCGCAGTTCGTGGAGTTCGTCGACGACGGCGGTTACGACCGCGCCGAACTCTGGCACCCGGACGGCTGGGCCTGGCTCGCGCGCGAGCAGGCCCTGGACGAAGGACGGCGCGGACCGCGCTACGTGGAGCAGATCGGCGTGGCCTCCGGCGCCGTGCTGCAGCAGCGCTTCGGCCGGCCCGTGCGCATGGCGTCGCACCACCCGGCCATGCATGTGAGCTGGTGGGAGGCCGATGCCTGGTGCCGCTGGGCCGGACGGCGGCTACCGGCCGAGGCCGAATGGGAGTACACGGTCAGCACGGCCGCCCGGCGTGGCTTCGACTGGGGCGGCGTGCACGAATGGATGGCCGGCACGCTGCAGCCCTGGCCGGGCTTCGTGGCCGGCCCCTGGGCCGGCTACAGCGCGCCTGCGATGGGCCATGCGCGTGCGCTGCGCGGGGCCTCGTTCGCGACCCGCGCGCGCCTGCACGACCCGGTGTTCAGAGGCTTCGCGCAGCCCGACGACGACGCGCGCTTCGTCGGCTTTCGCTCTTGCGCACTGTGAGCGCGCTGTGAGCGCGCAGTGATCAGGGCTTGGCGGGAGCGGCCGGCGCCGGCGCACCCGCGGGCGGCGCCATCGCGGCTTCGAGCTTCTTGCGGATGGTCTGGTCCAGCGCCTTGAGCTTGGGTTCCAGCTCGGCGCGCGCGTCGGGCGCCAGCCGCTCGACCAGCGGGCGGAACATCTCTTCGTTGGACTGCTGGTACTTGCGGAACACCGGCGACTCCAGCGTGCCGATCAGCTGCTTGAGCTCGGCCTCGGAGAACTTGGACTCCAGCACCGCGCCGCTGGTCTGCGGCAGCAAGCGCACCGCGTGTTCGCGCAGCACGGGTGCGGCATCCTCGACGTACTTGCGCAGGTCGTTCTGGATGTCCTTGAGCAGCGGCTCGCGCTTTTCGAGCGGCACGCGTGCCTGCACCAGGGCGCCGATCTGCTGCATCATGAGACCGGCCGGCTGCTGCGCGAGCGAGCGGACCTGGTTCTCGATCACGGGACGTTGCAGCTCCAGCACCTTGGCGACGAGCTCCTTCTTGGCGGGCGAGGTTTCGGCCTGCGCCAGGCTGGCGGCGGTGGCCAGCAATGCAACGGCGAAGATCTTGTTCAAGGCGTGCTTTCTGAGGTGGACAAGGGCAAATGGGGCGGCCGGCGGGGGCCGGCGCGCAACCATTATCACCACGCCGGATGACAGCGGCGTTCAGCCCTGGGCCAGTTGCGTCACGATCTCGGGCAGCAGGCGCTCGCCGCCGCCGGTCTGCACGGCGCTGTCCAGCGTCTGGCGCACAGCACGCGCGATCTCGCGTGCCGCGCCGCCGTCTTCGGCCATCTGCGTGTAGTAGTTGAGGTCCTTGAGCGCGTTGGCCAGCGAAAAACGCAGGCCCGAGGGGTCCTGGGCGAGCAGGAAGGGCTTGAGCCGCTCGAGCGCCGCACCGCCGCCGCCGCCCTTGGCCAGCACGTCCACGAAGACCTCGGGTGCCACGCCGGCGCGCTGCGCGCAGGCGGCGGCCTCGGCCAGCAATGTCACGAAGCCCAGCGACACGTAGTTGTGCAGCAGCTTCATGCGGTGGCCGGCGCCCACCGGCCCCGCGTGCGTGATGTTCTCGGCGAAGCAGGCCAGCAGCGGCCGGCATTCGGCGAACAGCGCGGCGTCGCCGCCCACGAGCAGGTTGAGCCGGCCCTCGTGCGCCTCCTTGGGCGTGCGGGTCATGGGCGTGTCCAGGAAGCGGCCGCCCGCAGCCTGCACGGCCTGTGCCACGCGTTCGGTGGAAGCCGGCACGGCCGTGGAGCAGTCGATCACGACGCTGCCGGCGCGCAGCCCCTCCAGCACGCCGCCCGGGCCCGTCAGCACGGCCTCGACCTGCGGCGTGCCCGTCACGCACAGGATCACCACGTCGGACGCCGCGGCCAGTGCCTTGGCGCTGGTCTGCGTGCCAACGCCGGCCGCGCGCAGTTCGTCCAGGGGCTGGTTGCCCGCGTGTTCGAGCACCGTCAGCGCGTAGCCGTGCTTGGCGATGTTGCGCGCGATGCCGTGGCCCATGAGGCCGATGCCGATCATGCCGATCTTCTGTTTCATGGCGAAATCCTAGGGTGGTGGGTACGGCGGGCGGGGCAGCCGTGCTGCAGTCATGGCCACGCCGGGTGCCCGCGCGGGCGCGCCGCATTGTCTGGCATATTGGTGCGGGCGTCCGCCCTGCGCGGCAGGGTCGGGCGCCACAGCCCCTGGCGCCAGCGCAGCAGCCTAGGGTTTCGCCTAGGTGGCGTAGCGTGGCGGGTCCCAACAATCGTCGCGGACCCCACACCCACAGATGGAGAGATTTCCCATGCAGGTACAACTGACGGTCAACGGCCAGCAGGTCTCGGTGGACGTGCCCACCAACACCTTGCTGGTCCAGACGATTCGCGAACACCTTCACCTGACCGGCACCCATGTCGGCTGCGACACCGCCCAGTGCGGTGCCTGCACCGTGATCCTGAACGGCCGCGCCGTGAAGTCCTGCAACGTGCTGGCCGTGCAGGTCGCAGGCGCGGAGATCACCACGATCGAAGGCCTGGCCAAGCCGGACGGCACGCTGCACCCCATGCAGGCCGCGTTCAAGGAATGCCATGGCCTGCAATGCGGCTTCTGCACGACCGGCATGGTCATGAGCGCGGTGGACCTGTGCACCCACCATCCCAAGGCCGACGCGCAGGAGATCCGCGAGCTGCTCGAAGGCAACATCTGCCGCTGTACGGGCTACCAGAACATCGTCAAGGCGGTGCAGCTGGGCGCCAGCCAGATGGCCGCCGCGGCCTGAACGGAGGCACACCATGGGCGCTTCCGACTTTTCCAAGCTGCCGCACATCGGCGAAGCCCTGCTGCGCAAGGAGGACTACCGCTTCCTGACCGGTGCGGGCAACTACACCGACGACGTGAACCTGGCCAACCAGTGCCACGCCGTGTTCGTGCGTTCGCCGCATGCCCACGCCAAGATCCTGGGCATCGACAGCGCGGCCGCCGCGGCCATGCCCGGCGTGATCAAGGTCTTCACGGGCCAGGACGTCGAGAAGATCGGCGGCCTGCCCTGCGGCTGGCTCATCACGAGCACGGACGGCCAGCCCATGAAGGAGCCGCCGCACCCGATCCTGGCCCAGGGCAAGGTGCGCTACGTGGGCGACCACGTGGCCATGGTCGTGGCCCAGACGCTGGAGCAGGCCAGGAATGCGGCCGAGGCCGTGGCCGTGGACTACGAGGTGCTGCCCGCCGTGGTGCGCGTCGCGGACGCGGCCAAGGCCCAGGCGCTGCACGAGGCCGCGCCCGACAACCACTGCTACAAGTGGGCGATCGGCGACAAGGCGCAGGTCGACGCGGCCTTCGCCAACGCCGCCCACGTCACCCAGCTGGACCTCGTCAACAACCGGCTGATCCCCAACGCCATGGAGCCACGCGCGGCCATCGGCAGCTACAGCCGCGCCAACGACGAGTACACCTTGTACGTGTCCAACCAGAACCCGCATGTGGAGCGGCTGCTCATGACGGCCTTCGTGCTGGGCCTGCCCGAGCACAAGGTGCGCGTGATCGCGCCCGACGTGGGGGGCGGCTTCGGCTCCAAGATCTTCCTGTATGCCGAGGACGTGTGCCTGACCTGGGCCGCCAAGCAGCTCAACCGCAGCATCAAGTGGACGGCCGACCGCAGCGAAGCCTTCCTGTCCGACGCGCATGGCCGCGACCATGTGAGCCATGCCGAGATGGCCATGGACAAGGACGGCAAGTTCCTGGCCATGCGCGTGCACACGCACGCCAACCTGGGCGCCTACCTGTCGACCTTCTCGACGGCCGTGCCCACCATCCTGTACGCCACGCTGCTGGCCGGCCAGTACGCCTGCCCGCAGATCCATGTGGAGGTCGACGCCTGGTTCACCAACACCGCGCCCGTCGACGCCTACCGCGGGGCCGGGCGGCCCGAGGCCACCTACCTGCTCGAGCGCCTGGTCAGCCGCTGCGGCTGGGACATGGGCCTGTCCCAGGACGAGATCCGCAAGCGCAACTTCATCACCCAGTGGCCCTACCAGACGCCCGTGGCGCTGCAGTACGACGTGGGCGACTACATGGCCTGCATGACCAAGGCCGAGGGCCTGGCCGACGTGGCGGGCTTCGCGGCGCGCCGCGCCGCCAGCGAGGCCAAGGGCCTGAAGCGCGGCATCGGCTACAGCAGCTACATCGAGGCCTGCGGCATCGCGCCGTCCAACATCGCGGGTGCGCTGGGTGCGCGCGCCGGCCTGTTCGAATGCGGCGAGGTGCGCGTGCACCCGACCGGCAGCGTGACCGTGTTCACGGGCTCGCACAGCCACGGCCAGGGCCACGAGACCACCTTCGCGCAGGTGGTGGCCGCGCGCCTGGGCATCCCGGTCGAGAACGTGGACGTGGTGCACGGCGACACGGGCCGCGTGCCCTTCGGCATGGGCACCTACGGCTCGCGCTCGATCTCGGTCGGCGGCGCGGCCATCATGAAGGCGCTGGACAAGATCGAGACCAAGGCCAAGAAGATCGCCGCGCATTTGATGGAGGCCTCGGACGCCGACATCGAGTTCGCCAACGGCGAGTTCACGGTCAAGGGCACGGACAAGAAGATCCCGTTCGGCCAGGTCGCGCTGACGGCCTACGTGCCGCACAACTACCCGCTGGACAAGCTGGAGCCGGGCCTCAACGAGACCGCCTTCTACGACCCGACCAACTTCACGTTCCCGGCCGGCACCTACATCTGCGAGGTCGAGGTCGACCCCGCCACGGGCGTGGTGCGCGTGGACCGCTTCAGCGCGGTGGACGACTTCGGCACCATCATCAACCCCATGATCGTGGAGGGCCAGGTGCACGGCGGCATCGTGCAGGGCATCGGCCAGGCGCTCATGGAGAGCTGCGTCTACGACGAGCACACGGGCCAGCTGCTGACCGGCTCGTTCATGGACTATGCGATGCCGCGCGCCGACGACTTCCCGCTGTTCCAGCTGGACACGGTCTGCACGCCGTGCACGCACAACCCGCTCGGCACCAAGGGCTGCGGCGAGGCCGGCGCGATCGGCTCGCCGCCCGCGGTCATCAACGCCGTGCTGGATGCGCTGGCGCCGCTGGGCGTCAAGGACTTCGACATGCCGGCCTCGCCCGCGCGCGTGTGGGAAGCCATCCAGGCCGCCAAGGGCTGAAAGCAAGGGAGAACAACACCATGTACGCATTCACGATCGAACGCCCCGCCAGTGCGGCCGACGCCGCCAGGCTCGCGGCCGCAGGCGCCCGTCCGCTGGCCGGCGGCCAGACCCTGCTGGCCTCCATGAAGCTGCGCCTGGCCGACCCGGGCCAGCTGGTCGACCTGGGCGGCATCGCCGAGCTGGCCGGCATCAAGAAGGACGGTAACGCCATCACCATCGGCGCCATGACGCGGCACCTGGCCGTGGCGAACAGCCCCGAGGTGCAGGCCGCCATCCCTGCGCTGGCCGACCTGGCCAGCCACATCGGCGACCGCCAGGTGCGCGCCATGGGCACGCTGGGCGGCTCGGTGGCCAACAACGACCCCTCGGCCTGCTACCCGAGCGCCGTGCTGGCCCTGGGCGCCACCGTCATCACCACGCAGCGCGAGATCGCGGCCGACGATTTCTTCACGGGCATGTTCTCGACCGCGCTGGAGGAGGGCGAACTCATCACCGCGATCCGCTTCCCGATCCCGAAGCGCGCGGCCTACCTCAAGTTCAAGCAGGCCGCTTCGCGCTTCGCACTGGTGGGCGTGTTCGTCGCCCAGTTCGACAGCGGCGTGCGCGTGGCCGTGACGGGCGCGGCGACCAGCGTGTTCCGCCACGCCGAGCTGGAGGCCGCGCTGAACAAGAGCTTCACGCCGCAAGCGGCGGCTGCCGTCCAGATCGACGCGACCGAGCTCAATGCCGACATCCACGCATCGGCGGCCTACCGCGCCAACCTGATCAGCGTGCAGACGCAGCGGGCTGTCGCCAAGGCCCTGGGATAAATTCCAGGCCAGAGCGTGCTGCCAGGCCCCGTTCCCGCGGGGCCTTTTTCCTTGCATGCCATCTGCGTGAGGTCGTGCCTTGAGTTGCCCATTTCTTTCGATTGATGCCTTGTCGGCCGCACTGGCCGATGTCGGCTACTTCGCCGACCGGCGGCTGGCCACGGCCGTGTTCCTGGCCTTGAAGCTGGAGCGCCCGCTGCTGCTGGAGGGCGAGCCCGGCGTCGGCAAGACCGAGCTGGCCAAGGCGCTGTCCACGGCATTGCAGCGCCAGTTGCTGCGGCTGCAGTGCTACGACGGCCTGGAGCAGCGCGAGGCCTTGTACGAATGGAACTACGCCGCCCAGCTGCTGCACATGCGCGCCGCCGAAGGCCACGAGGATTCCGCCACCTTGGAGCGCGAGGTCTACCAGCCGCGCTACCTGATCCGCCGCCCGCTGCTGCAGGCGCTGCAGACGCCGGCGCCCGGCGCCGTGCTGCTGATCGACGAGGTCGACCGCGCCGACGAACCCTTCGAGGCCTTCCTGCTCGAATACCTGGGCGAGTACCAGGTCAGCGTGCCCGAGATCGGCACCATCCGTGCGATCGCCAGCCCCGTGACCATCCTCACGAGCAACCGCACGCGCGAGCTCAACGACGCCGTCAAGCGCCGCTGCCTGTACCACTGGCTCGACTACCCCGAGCGCGAACGCGAACTGGCGATCGTGCGCGCGCAGGTGCCGCAGGCCAGCGAGGCGCTGTCGGCCCAGGTGGCCGAGGTCGTGGGCCGGCTGCGCAGCGCGCCGTTCGCCGACGCCTTCCAGCGTGCGCCCGGCATCGCCGAGAGCGTGGAATGGGCCAAGGCACTCGTCGCGCTGGACACGCTGGCCGTCGATCCCGAGCTCATGGCCGATACCGCCGGCATCCTGTTCAAGCAGCGCGAGGACGTGGCCGCGCTGACGCAGGACATGGCCACCGCGCTGCTCAAACCTGCGGAGGCTTGATTGCTCCTGGGCGACGCACGCCGCGGCAAGCTGGCCGACAACATCGGCGGCTTCGGCCGCACGCTGCGCCGCGCCGGCATGCGCGTCGACCCGGCGCGCATCGCGCTGGCGCAGCAAGCCGCTCAGCTGGTCGACATCGGCAGCCGCGACGAGCTGGCCTATGCGCTGGAGGCCGTGATGCTGAGCCGCGAGCAGGACCGCGGCGTGTTCCGCGAGCTGTTCGACGCCTACTTCCGCAACCCCGACGTCGCCAACAAACTGCTCGCGCAGATGCTGCCCACGTCCGAGGGCCGGGCCGAACCGAGCAAGCGCCGCCCGCGCGTGAACGAGGCCCTGATGCCGCAGCGCGCGTTCGCGCAGGCCCAGCCGCCCAAGAAGGAAGAGGACAAGATCGACTTCGACGCGGCGATGACGGCCAGCGACCTGCAGCGCTTGAAGCAGGCCGACTTCAACACCTTGTCAGCCAGCGAGTACCGGCTGGTCGAACGGCTCGCGCGCGACATCGCGCTGCCCGTGCCCGAGGTGCCCTCGCGCCGGCTGCGGCCGGACACGCGTGGCGGCCGGCTGCATTGGGCCGGCGTGCGCCGCGAGGCCGCACGCACGGGCGGCGAGATGATCCGTCTGCCGCGCCTGGCGCGCCGGAGCCAGCCGCTGCCTGTGCTGGTGCTGGTCGACGTCTCGGGCTCCATGGAGCGCTATGCGCGCTTGCTGCTGGCCTTCCTGCACGCCGCCACGCGCGATCTGCCGCGCCGCGACGTGTTCGCCTTCGGCACGCGGCTGACCGATCTCACGCCCAGCTTCCGCCATGCCGACACCGACGACATGCTGCAGGAGGCGGGCCAGCGCATCGCCGACTTCGCGGGCGGCACCCAGCTGGGAAGCAGCCTGCAGACCCTGCGCCACGACCACGCGCGCCGCCTGGTCGGCCGCCGCACGCTGGTGCTGCTGGTCAGCGACGGGCTGGACACCGGCGAGCCGGGCGTGCTGGCCGAGCACCTGGCCTGGCTGCGCCGGCGCTGCCGCCGCCTGCTTTGGCTGAACCCGCTGCTGCGCTTCGACGGCTACGCCCCCATCGCGCGTGGGGCTGCCCAGCTGCACCGCCAGGCACATGCCATGTTGGCGGTCCACAATCTGGAGCGCCTGCAGGACCTGGCGCGCAGCCTCGCGCAATTGATGAAGACCTGACCGACAACAACGAGGAACCACCATGGAAATGCAAGGCAGCCGCCAACTCGCCGTGACCCAGCAACAGGCCTGGGACGCCTTGAACGACCCCGAGGTGCTCAAGCTCTGCATCCCGGGCTGCGACAAGGTCGAGGCCACGGGCGAGAACCAGTACGCCATCGGCATGGCGCTCAAGATCGGCCCGGTCTCGGCCAAGTTCGGCGGCAAGATCGCCCTGGCCGACATCGTGGCGCCGGCCAGCTACACCATCGCCTTCGAAGGGCAGGGCGGTGTCGCGGGTTTCGGCAAGGGCTCGGCCAAGGTCAACCTGGTGCCCAACGACGAAGGCTGCGAACTGCAATACGGCGTGCAGGCCCAGGTCGGCGGCAAGGTCGCGCAGCTGGGCCAGCGGCTCATCGACGGCGCGGCCAAGTCGCTGTCGGAGGACTTCTTCAAGCGTTTCGACAACGAGATGCGCAAGCGCCATGGTGTCGAGGAGGAGCCCTCGGAGGAGGAAGAGGAGAAGAAGGCTGGCTGGCTGGCCAAGCTGACCGGCAAGGGCAAGGACGCCTGACACCCAGCAGAAGGACAGCACGATGGAAAACCTCGATGTGATGGTGTTGCGCGGCCTGCGCGACTGGCGCCTGGCCGGCAAGCGCGCGCTGCTGGCCACCGTGGTGCGCACCTGGGGTTCGTCGCCGCGCCCGGTCGGCTCCATCATGGCGCTCAACGAAGACGGTGCCGTGCTCGGCTCGGTCTCGGGCGGCTGCATCGAGGACGACCTGATCTACCGCTACACCCAGGCCTATGCCTCGGCTGGGGCCGACGCACAGGCACCCGCGGGCGACGCCACGCACAGCATGCCTTCGGGGCCACCCGCCTTCGTCAAGTACGGCATCACGGCCGACGAGGCGCACCGCTTCGGCCTGCCCTGCGGCGGCACGCTGGAGCTGCTGCTCGAACACGACCCCGACGCCGACAGCCTGGCCACATTGGTGACCGCGCTGGAAACCGGCCGGCTGATGCGCCGCAGCGTGCGCCTGGCCGACGGGCAGGTCCGCACCGAGCCCGCCGATGCGCCGGCCGAACTCAGCGTGGACGCCGACGAACTCGCCAACACCTTCGGCCCCGAGTACCGCATGCTGCTGATCGGCGCGGGCCAGCTCACCGAGTACCTGGCCACGATGGCGCTGTTCTCGTGCTTTGCCGTGACGGTCTGCGACCCGCGCGAGGAGTACCGCGGTGCCTGGTCCGTGGCGGGCGCCCAGCTGCTGCGCGAGATGCCCGACGACGTGGTGC
>DATKFT010000866.1:0-2825 GCA_035544335.1 Pseudorhodoferax sp. | reverse complement strand
TCCTGGAACAGCAGGATGGAAAAGCCGGCCTGCCCGCTGCGCGTGCCCATGAGGTTGCGCTCGGACAGCACCTGCAGTGCGATGGCCGTGGACGACAGCGCCAGGCCCAGCGCGGCGACGAGCGCGGTCTTCCAGTCGATGCCGCAGGCCAGCGCGATGCCGTACAGCGGCAGCGCGCACAGCAGCACCTGGGCGCTGCCGCCGCCGAAGATGGGGCGGCGCAGGCTCCAGAGCCGGCGCGGCTCCAGCTCCAGGCCGACCAGGAACAGCATGAGCACCACGCCGAACTCGGCGAAATGCAGCACGTCCTGCACGTTGGGCACGAGCGCCAGCCCCCAGGGGCCGATGGCCATGCCGGCGGCCAGGTAACCGAGGATGGCGCCCAGGCCCAGCGCGCGCGAGATCGGCACGGCCAGCACGGCCGCGGCCAGGTAGATGAAGCTGCTGGACAGCCAGCCGGGTGCGTGTTCCATGGCGGTTCAGGCGGCCGTCCAGTGCGGGTAGCTGCGCAGCTGTGCGCTGAAGCGCTGCGCGTGGTCTTCGATCTCCTCGCGGCTGGCGCCATGGGCGCCGTGCAGCACGAGCGGTGGCACGAAGCGCATGCCGCAGAGCTCGGCGGTCTGGCGGTAGGGCGGCAGGAAGTCCTCGAAGGGGTGGCGGTTGTAGCTGTCGCTGCGGTAGGACTCGGCCGGCCCGCCCGTGGTGGCGACCAGCCAGCAGTCCTTGCCGCGCAGCGCGGTGCCGGGCGTGCCGCTTGGCGCCTGCTCGTGCGAGCCGGCTTCGGCCGAGGCCGCGCCGTAGGCCCAGCCATAGCTCAGCACCTCGTCGAACCAGAGCTTGAGCAGGGCCGGCATGGAATACCACTGGACCGGGTGCAGCAGCACGAGCAGCCGGGCGCGGTCCACGCGGGCCTGCTCGGCCGCGACGTCGATGTGGTAGTCGGGGTAGCTGCCGTACAGGTCCTGGATGTCCAGCGGCAGCTCGCCGGCCAGGGCCTGGGCGGCCTGCAGCAGCCGGCGGTTCACGCGCGATTCGCGCCAGGCCGGGTGGGCGGCGATCAAATAGATGCCTTGCATGTTGTCGGAGGAATGTGCAAGTCGGGCCGCTAACATACCGCAGCGGAGCCGAGTCCGTGGACACAAGGAGGAGCGCGCATGCCGGTCGTGGTCGTTGCCAATCCCAAGGGCGGTGTCGGGAAGTCGACGCTGGCCACCAACATCGCAGGCTATTTCGCGTCGCAGGGCCATGCGGTGATGCTCGGCGACGCCGACCGCCAGCAGTCCTCGCGGCTGTGGCTGGGCCTGCGGCCCGCGCAGGCGCGGCCCATCAGCACCTGGGACATGGACTCGGACATGATCGTGCGCCCGCCCAAGGGCACGACGCACGTGGTGCTGGACACGCCGGCGGGCCTGCACGGTTGGCGCTTCAACGACGTCATGAAGATGGCCGACAAGCTGGTCGTGCCCTTGCAGCCCAGCGTGTTCGACATCTTCGCGACGCGCGATTTCCTGGACAAGGTGACCGAGCACCGCCATGCGGGCCGGCTGGCGATCGGCCTGGTGGGCATGCGCGTGGACGCGCGCACGCTGGCGGCCGACAAGCTGCGCGCCTACGTGGCCAGCCTGGGCCTGCCGGTGCTCGGCGAGCTGCGCAACACGCAGAACTACGTGCACCTGGCCGCGCGCGGGCTCACGCTGTTCGACGTGGCGCCGCCGCGCGTGGAGAAGGACCTGGAGCAGTGGCAGGAGCTGTGCCGCTGGCTGGACGCACCCTGAATTTCAACCAAAGAGGAAGACAAGACAGCATGAAGACCTTCAGCACCCTGGACGAACTGACGGCCCTGGTCGGGCAGGACATCGCGACCAGCGAATGGACCACGGTCACGCAACAGCAGATCGACCTGTTCGCCGAGGCCACGGGCGACCACCAGTGGATCCACGTCGACCCCGAGCGCGCCAAGGCCGGCCCGTTCGGCGCGCCGATCGCGCACGGCTACCTCACGCTGTCGCTGCTGCCGCTGCTGTTCGCCAATGCCCTGAAGGTCGAGAACACGCGCATGGGCGTGAACTACGGGCTCAACAAGGTGCGCTTCATCACGCCGGTGCCGGCCGGCAGCCGCGTGCGCGGGCACCTGAAGCTGCTCAGCAGCGAGCCCGTCTCGGGCGGCGGTGTGCAGCAGGTCTGGGAGGTGACGGTGGAACTCGAAGGCGCGGCCAAGCCGGCCTGCGTGGCCGAGTCCATCGTGCGGCGCTACGTGTAAAAAGCTGCGGGCGAACCGCTCCCAGCTTCTAATCCACGGCGCCGGCGAAGCCGCACTGGCGCCAGGCCTCGAACACCGTGACCGCCACGGCGTTCGACAGGTTCAGGCTGCGCTGGCCGGCCCGCATCGGCAGGCGCAGCCGCTGCTCGGGCGCAAAGCTGTCGCGCAGCGCCGCGGGCAGGCCGCTGGTCTCCGAGCCGAACACGAACCAGTCGCCGCCCTGGAACGCGAGGCTGTGCGCGCTGCGCGAGCCGCGCGTGGTCATCGCGAACATGCGGTCCAGGGGCGGCTGCTCGCGCGCGAGCAGCGCGGCCCAGTCCTTGTGCAGGCGCAGCTCGGCGTACTCGTGGTAGTCCAGGCCGGCGCGGCGCAGCAGCCTGTCGTCCATCGAGAAGCCCAGCGGCTCCACGAGGTGCAGCGTGCAGCCCGTGTTGGCCGCGAGCCGGATGACGTTGCCCGTGTTGGGCGGGATTTCGGGGGCGACCAGGACGATGTGGAACATGCCTCGATTGTCCTGTGCCCGCGCTTCAATCCGGCGGCGGTGTGCGCGCCAGCACGATGGCGC
>DATKFT010000865.1:0-1665 GCA_035544335.1 Pseudorhodoferax sp. | reverse complement strand
TGCTGATCCACGGCAGCTCGGGCGACGAGTTCGGCGTGGTCGGCTGGCTGTTCGCGCGCGACCCCGAGACCGGCGAGGAGGTCTGGGCCCGGCCGCTGGTCGAAGGCCACCAGGGCCGGCTGAACGGCCAGCCCGGCAGCTACACGGGCGACAGGAAGGCGCCGTCCTGGCCCGACGACGCCAAGAGCCCCACGGGCAAGATGCAGTCCTGGAGCCAGGGCGGCGGCGCACCGTGGCAGAGCGCCACCTACGACCCCGAGACCAACACCATCGTGATCGGCGCCGGCAACCCCGGCCCCTGGAACGGCAACCTGCGCACGCCGCCCGGCGGCGACCCGCACAAGTTCGACAGCCTGTTCACCTCGGGCCAGGCCTACGTGGACGCGAGCACGGGCGAGCTCAAGGGCTTCTTCCAGCACACGCCCAACGACACCTGGGACTTCTCGGGCAACAACGAGATCGTGCTGTTCGACTACAAGGACAAGAACGGCAAGACCATCAAGGCCGGCGGCCATGCCGACCGCAACGGCTTCTTCTTCGTGACCGACGTGAACAAGCTGGCCACCGGCAGCGGCTACCCGAACAAGCCCACGGCGCTGATCGCGGCCTACCCCTTCGTGGACGGCATCACCTGGGCCAAGGGCTTCGACCTCCAGACCGGCCGGCCGATCGAGAACCCGAACCAGCGGCCCAAGCAGCCTGCCGAAGGCCAGGACAAGGGCGACGCGGTGTTCGTCTCGCCGCCCTTCCTGGGCGGCAAGAACTGGAACCCGATGAGCTACAGCCCGGAGACCGGCCTGTTCTACATCGCGGCCAACCACTGGGGCATGGACTACTGGGCCGAGCACCTGACCTACAAGCCCGGCTCGGCCTACCTGGGCATGGGCTTTCGCATCAAGCGCCTGCACGAAGACCATGTGGGCACGCTGCGCGCGCTCGATCCGCAGACCGGCAAGATCGCCTGGGAGAAGAAGGAGGCCTACCCGCTGTGGGCCGGCACGCTGGCCACGGCCGGCGGCCTGGTCGTGACGGGCACCTCCAACGGCTTCGTGAAGATCTTCGACGCCAAGAACGGCAACGAGCTCTGGAAGTTCCAGACCGGCTCGGGGATCATCTCGATCCCGGTCACCTGGGACCAGGACGGCGAGCAGTACATCGGCATCGCGTCGGGCTATGGCGGCGCCGTGCCGCTGTGGGGTGGCGACATGGCCGACCTGACCAAGACCGTGACCCAGGGCGGCTCGTTCTGGGTCTTCAAACTGCCGAAATCATGAACCACCCCCAGTCTGCGCGTTACGCGCTCCGCCAACCCCCTGAAGGGGGCGCCGCCAGCGGCCTGGCAAAGCCGGTTCCGCGGCGTCTGCTGGCATGGCCTGCTTTGCGACCTCTTGTTCCTCGCTCATGGCAGGCTCTTCTGGGAGTCGTGGCACTGGCAGCATCCCTGGGTGCCGCCGCGCAGACCGCGCAAGCCACGCCGACCTGCACACCCGGCCCGCGCGCGCAATGCGCGGGCGCCGACCTGCGTTTCGCCAACCTGCTGGGCATGGACCTGCGGGGCGCGGACTTCCGTGGTGCCGACCTCTCGCGCGCCGACCTGCGCGCGGCCAACCTGGTCGGCGCCGACTTCAGCGACGCCACGGCGCTGGCCACGCAGTTCGGCAAGGC
>DATKFT010000864.1:0-6857 GCA_035544335.1 Pseudorhodoferax sp. | reverse complement strand
TGTCCGCGGGGTTGAACCAGCTCATCGCGGCCTCACGGGAGAAGGCCCTTGCGTGGGACCGAAGTCCTGGTCGATGCTGGGACCGGGATAGTGGAAGTGCACGGGTCCGTCAGCCTCGGCGTGGACGAACTGGTGCACGAGCGGATCGGTGCTGGCACGCACCTCGTCGGGCGTGCCCTGCGCGGCGATCTTGCCGTTGGCCAGCACGATGACCTGGTCGGCGATCGCAAAGGTTTCGTCCAGGTCGTGCGAGACGATGATGCTGGTCAGGCCCATGGCATCGTTGAGCTGGCGGATCAGCTTGGCGGCCGTGCCCAGCGAGATCGGGTCCAGGCCCGCGAAGGGCTCGTCGTACATCACGAGTTCGGGGTCGAGCACGATGGCGCGCGCCAGCGCCACGCGACGCGCCATGCCGCCCGAGACTTCGCTGGGCATCAGCGCGCGTGCGCCACGCAGGCCCACGGCATTGAGCTTCATGAGCACGATGTCGCGGACCAGCGCGTCGGACAGGTCGGTGTGCTCACGCAGCGGAAAGGCCACGTTCTCGAACACGTCGAGGTCGGTGAACAACGCACCGAACTGGAACAGCATGCCCATGCGCCGGCGAATGGCGTACAGGCCATCGGGGTCCAGCGCCGCGACGTCCTGGCCGTCGAACAGCACCTGGCCCTTTTGCGGGCGGATCTGGCCGCCGATCAGGCGCAGCACCGTGGTCTTGCCGCCGCCGGAGGCCCCCATCAGCGCGGTGACCTTGCCCCGTGGCACGGTCAGGGACACACCGTCCAATATCGGCCGGTCTCCATACGAGAAGGAGAGGTCCTTGACAGTGACGAGAAACTCGGAAGAAGAAGGGGATGCGTCCATCAAACAGCAAGGCCGGAGAGATTCCGGCCTCGGGGGATGATAAAGGATGCCGCAACAGGCTTCGTATACGCGGCGCGATGTCCTTGTGGCGCAGGGCGGCCGTGCCACTGCCGCGCGCACGGCCTGCCGACCTTCGCGCTGCGCAGCCGGTCAGGCTGCGCATCATCATGTCGCCCAAGGGGCGATCTGCAGGGCTCAACGGGGCAGGTCGCTGAAACCCATCAGGAACTCGTCCACCGCGCGCGCGGCCTGGCGACCCTCGCGGATCGCCCAGACCACCAGGCTCTGGCCGCGGCGGATGTCGCCGGCCGCAAAGACCTTGGGCACATTGGTGGCATAGCCGCCGTCGAACTCGGTCGTGGCCTTGGCGTTGCCGCGCGCGTCCTTGTCCACGCCGAAGGATTCGAGCACCGTGGCCACCGGGCTCACGAAGCCCATGGCCAGCAGCACGAGGTCGGCCTTCATGACCACATCCGTGCCGGGGATTTCCACGAGCTTGCCGTCCTTGAACTCGACGCGCACGGTCTTCAGGCCCGTGACCTTGCCCTTCTCGCCGATGAACTCCTTGGTCGAGATCGCGAACTCGCGCTCGCAGCCTTCTTCGTGGCTGGAGCTGGTGCGCAGCTTGATCGGCCAGTAGGGCCAGGTCAGCGGGCGGTTCTCTTCCTCGGGCGGACGCGGCATCACCTCGAACTGCACCACGCTGGCCGCGCCATGGCGGTTGCTGGTGCCCACGCAGTCGCTGCCGGTGTCGCCGCCGCCGATCACGATCACGTGCTTGCCGTCGGCGCGCAGCTGGCCCTTGAGCTTGTCGCCCGCATTGACCTTGTTCTGCTGGGGCAGGAACTCCATCGCGAAATGGATGCCATCCAGCTCACGGCCCGGCACGGGCAGGTCGCGCGATTGCTCTGCACCCCCGGTCAGCAGCACGGCGTCGAATTCCTTGAGCAGCTCTTCGGACGACACCTGGTTCTTGGCCCAGTTCGCGACCTTGGAGTCCTTGGGCCATTGGCCGACCACGGTGCTGGTCTTGATCGTCACGCCCTCGGCCTGGAGCTGCTCGGCACGGCGGTCGATGTGCGACTTTTCCATCTTGAAGTCGGGGATGCCGTAGCGCAGCAGGCCGCCCACACGGTCGTTCTTCTCGAACAGCGTCACGTCATGGCCGGCGCGCGCCAGCTGCTGGGCCGCGGCCAGGCCGGCGGGGCCGGAGCCGACCACGGCCACCTTCTTGCCGGTCTTGTGCTTGGCCGGACGCGCCTGAACCCAGCCCTCCTCCCAGGCCTTGTCGATGATGGCGTGCTCGATGGACTTGATGCCGATGGCGTCGTCGTTCACGTTGAGCACGCAGGCGGCTTCGCAGGGCGCGGGGCAGATGCGGCCCGTGAACTCGGGGAAGTTGTTCGTGGAGTCCAGCACCGCGAACGCGTTCTGCCAGTCGCTGCGGTACACCAGGTCGTTGAAGTCCGGGATGATGTTGTTGACCGGGCAGCCGTTGTTGCAGAACGGCGTGCCGCAGTCCATGCAGCGCGCGCCCTGGATCTTGGCCTGCTCGGGCGTCAGCCCGATCACGAATTCCTTGTAGTGCTTCAAACGCTCGGTGGCGGGGCGGTAGCCCTCCTCGATGCGCTCGTGCTCCATGAAGCCGGTGATCTTTCCCATCTGGTTCTTCCTCGTTCTGTCTGCGTTCAGGCGGCGGCGGGCTGGCGGATCGCGTGCGGCTCCAGCCCCACGTGCGCGTTGTTGCCGCTGCTGGCCAGCTCGACCTTGCGGTCGTGGATCTCGCCGAGCGCGCGCTTGTACTCGTTCGGGAACACCTTCACGAACTTGCCGCGGGCCTGGCTCCAGTCGTCCAGCAGGTCGCGGGCGCGCTTGCTGCCCGTCCAGCGGTGGTGGTCTTCCAGCAGCTTGCGCAGGATGGCCTCGTCGGTCTGGCCGCTGTGCCAGTGGCCGCGCTTGACGGTGGCGGTCTGCTCGGCCGTGGTCAGCACCTTCTCCAGCGTGACCATGGAGGGGTTGCAGCGGCTCGCGAACTGGCCGTCCTCGTCGAACACGTAGGCCACGCCGCCGCTCATGCCGGCCGCGAAGTTCCGGCCGGTCTTGCCCAGCACCGCGACGGTGCCGCCCGTCATGTACTCGCAGCCATGGTCACCCGTGCCTTCGACCACGGCGGTGGCGCCCGACAGGCGCACGGCGAAGCGCTCGCCGGCCACGCCGCAGAAGTAGGCCTCGCCCGTGGTGGCGCCGTACATCACGGTGTTGCCCACGATGATGTTGCGCACGGCCTCGCCGCGGAAGTCCAGGCTGGGGCGCACGACCACGCGGCCGCCCGACAGGCCCTTGCCCGTGTAGTCGTTGGCGTCGCCGATCAGGTACAGCGTGATGCCCTTGGCCAGGAAGGCGCCGAAGGACTGGCCGCCCGTGCCCTCGAGCTGGATGCGGATGGTGTCATCCGGCAGGCCCTCGGGGTGCACGCGCGTGACCTCGCCCGACAGCTTGGCGCCGACCGTGCGGTTGACGTTGCGGGCCACCTCGATGAACTGCACCTTCTCGCCCTTGTCGATGGCGGCGCGGCTGCGCTCGATCAGGCGCGTGTCTAGGTTGTGCTCCAGGCCGTGCTCCTGGTTTTCCACGTGGTAGCGTGGCACGTCGGCCGGCACCTGCGGCACGGCGAACAGGCGGCCGAAGTCCAGGCCCTTGGCCTTCCAGTGCGCGATGCCCTTCTTGGTGTCCAGCAGGTCGGCACGGCCGATCAGCTCGTCAAACTTGCGGATGCCCAGCTGGGCCATGATCTGGCGCACTTCCTCGGCGACGAAGAAGAAGTAGTTCACCACATGCTCGGGCCTGCCCGAGAACTTCTTGCGCAGCACCGGGTCCTGCGTGGCCACGCCCACCGGGCAGGTGTTCAGGTGGCACTTGCGCATCATGATGCAGCCCTCGACGACCAGCGGCGCCGTGGCGAAGCCGAATTCGTCAGCGCCCAGCAGTGCACCGATGGCGACATCGCGGCCGGTCTTCATCTGGCCGTCGGCCTGCACGCGCACGCGGCCGCGCAGGCGGTTCAGCACCAGGGTCTGCTGGGTCTCGGCCAGGCCGATCTCCCAGGGACTGCCGGCATGCTTGATCGACGACCAGGGCGAGGCACCCGTGCCGCCGTCGTGGCCCGCGATCACGAGGTGGTCGCTCTTGCACTTGGTCACGCCCGCGGCGATGGTGCCTACGCCCACTTCGCTGACCAGCTTGGTGCTGATGGAGGCATGCGGCGCCACGTTCTTGAGGTCGTGGATCAGCTGCGCCAGATCCTCGATCGAGTAGATGTCGTGGTGCGGCGGCGGGCTGATCAGGCCCACGCCGGGCACGGCATAGCGCTGCTTGCCGATGTACTCGGTGACCTTGCCGCCAGGCAGCTGGCCACCCTCGCCGGGCTTGGCGCCCTGGGCCATCTTGATCTGGATCTGGTCGGAAGACGACAGGTACTCCGCCGTGACGCCGAAGCGGCCCGAGGCCACCTGCTTGATGCGCGAGCGCAGCGAGTCGCCGTCCTTCAGGGGCAGGTCGACCTCGACCTCCTTCTCGCCGATGATGCTCTTGAGCGTGTCGCCCTGCTTGATCGGGATGCCCTTGAGTTCGTTGCGGTAACGCGCCGGGTCTTCGCCACCCTCGCCCGTGTTGCTCTTGCCGCCGATGCGGTTCATGGCCACGGCCAGCGTGGCATGGGCCTCGGTGGAGATCGAGCCCAGCGACATGGCGCCCGTGGCGAAGCGCTTCACGATCTCGGCGGCCGGCTCCACCTCGTCGACCGAGATGGCCTTGGACGGGTCGATCCGGAACTCGAACAGGCCGCGCAGCGTCATGTGGCGCCGGCTCTGGTCGTTGATGAGCTGGGCGTATTCCTTGTACGTGTTCCAGTTGTTCGCGCGCGTGCTGTGTTGCAGCTTGGCGATCGCATCGGGCGACCACATGTGCTCCTCGCCGCGTGTGCGCCAGGCGTACTCGCCGCCGGCGTCCAGCATGCTGGCCAGCACCGGGTCGTCGCCGAAGGCGGCGGCGTGCATGCGCAGCGCCTCCTCGGCGATCTCGAACACGCCGATGCCCTCGACACGGCTGGCCGTGCCCGTGAAGTACTTGGCGACGGTGTCGTTGTTCAGGCCGATGACCTCGAACAGCTGGGCGCCGCAGTAGCTCATGTAGGTCGACACGCCCATCTTGGACATGATCTTGGACAGGCCCTTGCCGATCGCCTTGACGTAGTTGTAGATGGCCTTCTCGGCCGACAGCGCGCCGGGCAGGTCCGCGTGCATCGCGGCCAGCGTTTCCATGGCCAGGTAGGGGTGCACGGCTTCTGCGCCATAGCCGGCCAGCACGCCGAAGTGGTGGACTTCACGCGCGCTGCCGGTCTCCACGACCAGGCCGGCCGTGGTGCGCAGGCCCTCGCGCACGAGGTGCTGGTGCACGGCGCTGGAGGCCAGCAGCGCGGGAATGGCCACCCGCGTCGCGCTGACCGCGCGGTCGGAGATGATCAGGATGTTGTTGCCGCCCTTGATCGCATCGACGGCCTCGGCGCACAGCGAGGCCAGCTTGGCCTCCACGCCTTCGCGGCCCCAGTCGGCCGGGTAGGTGATGTCCAGCGTGGCCGAGCGGAACTTGCCCTGGGTGATGCGCTCGATGTCGCGCAGCTTGGCCATGTCGGCAAAGTCCAGGATGGGCTGGCTGACCTCCAGCCGCATGGGCGGGTTGACCTGGTTGATGTCCAGCAGGTTGGGCTTGGGTCCGATGAAGGACACCAGCGACATCACGATGGCTTCGCGGATGGGGTCGATCGGCGGGTTGGTCACCTGCGCGAACATCTGGCGGAAGTAGTTGTACAGCGGCTTGTTCTTGTCCGACAGCACGGCCAGCGGGCTGTCGTTGCCCATGGAGCCGATGCCTTCCTCGCCGTTCTTGGCCATGGGGGCCAGCAGGAACTTGATGTCTTCCTGCGTGAAGCCGAAGGCCTGCTGGCGCTCGAGCAGTGGCAGGCTGGCGGCCTCGGGGCCGGCATGGGTGTCACCGCCCACGCTGCCCAGCTTGATGCGCAGGTTCTCGATCCACTGCTTGTAGGGCTTGGTGTTGACGATGTTGGCCTTGAGCTCGTCGTCCTCGATCAGGCGGCCCTGCTCCAGGTCGATCAGCAGCATCTTGCCGGGCTGCAGGCGCCACTTGCGCACGATGGAGCTGTCGGGCACGGGCAGCACGCCGGCCTCGGAAGCCAGGATGACCAGGTCGTCATCGGTGATCACGTAGCGCGAGGGGCGCAGGCCGTTGCGGTCCAGCGTGGCGCCGATCTGGCGGCCGTCGGTGAACACGATGGAGGCCGGGCCGTCCCAGGGCTCCATCATGGCGGCGTGGTATTCATAGAAGGCGCGGCGGCGCTCGTCCATGGACTCGTGCTGCTCCCAGGGCTCGGGAATCATCATCATCACGGCCTGGCTGATGGGGTAGCCGGCCATGGTCAGCAGTTCCAGGCAGTTGTCGAACGTTGCCGTGTCGGACTGGCCAGCGAAGCTGATGGGATAGAGCTTCTTGAGGTCCTCGGCCAGCACGGGCGAGGCCATCACGCCCTCGCGCGCCAGCATCCAGTTGTAGTTGCCGCGCACGGTGTTGATTTCACCGTTGTGGGCCACGTAGCGGTAGGGGTGGGCCAGCGGCCACTCGGGGAAGGTGTTGGTGGAGAAGCGCTGGTGCACCAGGCCGATGGCCGAGACGCAGCGCTCGTCGGACAGGTCGTTGTAGTACACGCCCACCTGGTCGGCCAGCAGCAGGCCCTTGTAGACCACGGTGCGCACCGAGGCCGAAGGCACGAAATACTCCTTGCCTGTGCAGGTGGAGTCGCTGGAGGCGTTCCTCGCCGCCGAGGGCGTGGCGCTGGAGCAGTTGCTGGATGAGCAGGAAGCCTTCGCGCGGGAAAATTTTCCCGATTACCCGGCCCGGCCCGATGACCTGCGCTGGCTGCC
>DATKFT010000863.1:0-18857 GCA_035544335.1 Pseudorhodoferax sp. | reverse complement strand
CGCCGAAGTCGCTGGCGCGGATGCCGTAGCCCGTGCGCCTGGTCTCCTCGAGCAGCTGGTGCACCGCGCCGGGCTTGCGTGCGGTGTAGTTGCCCGGGTCGTCGCTGGCGGCCAGGCGCTGCAGGATGGCGTGGCGCTCGTCCTCGCCGCAAAAGGCCAGGTAGGCCCGCCCCGTGGCCGAGCGCAGCATGTTCACGCGAAAGCCGATCGGCCCGAGCGCCAGGTGCGAGAAGTAGGACTGCGGGCGGTTGGTCTCGATGACCTCCATGTGCGTGAGCCGCGGCACGGCCAGGATCGAAGGCCAGTTCACCTTGCGGCACAGCCGCTCGAGGATGGGCGCGGCGACTTCGACCAGGAAGCCCTCGTCGTGCAGCTGCGGCGCACGCGGCAGATAGGTGTGGCTGGCCATGAAGGCGCCGTCGGCCAGCCGCTGCCAGATCAGGCCACGGCCTTCCAGCGTGGACAGGATGCGCGTCAGCGTCGCCTTGGGCAGCGCCGTCGCGAGGTGCAGGTCGTGCAGGCTGGCCGTGCGCGCGCGTTGCAGATGGCCCAGGACCTCGAGTCCACGGTCCAGCGCGCGGATGGTTTTCACCTGGTAGTGTCGCATCGTACTTTTCACCTGGAGAAACTTGGGCACGCGACGATAGCGAAGCAGCGCGTGCAGCGCAACACTTGTCCTCCATAAGCAGACAGACCCCTGCGACGGAGACAAGCCATCACCTACTGCTGCCCACGCTGAACGAGAAACGCCGGTTTTCCCACGAGGAAACCGGTCTTGCCGCGGCGCTCGCCGCGACGAGCCCGCCCCCCGCAACCCCCAGACCACCGCCGCGCGATGCCGCCATCGCGCCGGCCCTGCCACGCCATGAGCATTTCACACGACGACGTTGAACGCATCACCCGCCTGCTCGAAGCCTCGCGGTTCGACGCGCTGCACCTGGAGATGGACGGACTCAAGCTGAGCCTGCGCCGCGCCGGCGCGCGTGCCCCCGCGGCGCTGCCGGCAGCCACCGCCGCTGCGGCCGTGCCGGCGGCCACCGGCCCGGCGCCCGCCCACCAGGCACCCGCCGAAGCCGCGCCGCGCGACGCCGGCCTGGTCGAGGTCAAGGCGCCGATGCTGGGCACCTTCTTCTGCGCACCCAAGCCCGGCGCCGACGCCTTCGTCGCCGTGGGCAGCCGCGTCGAGCCCGACACCGTGGTCGGCATCGTCGAGGTCATGAAGCTCATGAACGCGGTGTCCGCCGGCGTGCGGGGCGAGGTGGTCGAGATCGTCGCGCCGGACGCGCAACTGGTCGAGTACGAGCAGGTGCTCGTGCGCGTGCGTCCGCTGTGAGCGCCGGCACCATGCTCGAAGCCTCTGGCACCACCGCGCAGCCGGGCCGCATCCGCCGCGTGCTCGTGGCCAACCGCGGCGAGATCGCGGTGCGCGTGATCCGCACGCTGACGCGGCTGGGCATCGAGTCCGTGCTCGCGGTGTCCACGGCCGACCGCGCCAGCCTGGGCGCGCGGCTGGCCACGCGCGCCGTGTGCATCGGACCGGCCCGCTCCGCCGACAGCTACCTGCGCATCGACACCTTGGTGGCGGCCGCCCTGGGCACGGGCTGCCAGGCCGTGCACCCGGGCTATGGCTTCCTGTCCGAGCGCGCCGCGTTCGCGGCGGCCTGCGAGCAGAACGGCCTGGTCTTCATCGGCCCGACCGCCGCGCAGATCGCGCGCGTGGGCGACAAGCTCGAGGCCCGCAGGATCGCCGAGCAGGCCCAGGTGCCGACCACGCCGGGCGGCCCCGTGGCCTCGCTCGACGAAGCGCTGCGCATGGCCGGGCACGTCGGCTACCCGGTGCTGATCAAGGCCGTGGGCGGCGGCGGCGGCCGCGGCCTCAAGCGGGCCGACACGCCCGAGGACCTGCGTTCGCTGTTCGAGCTCGCGGGTGCCGAGGCGCTGTCGGCGTTCGGCGATGGCCGGGTCTACATCGAGTGCTTCGTGGCGCAGGGCCGGCATGTGGAGGTCCAGGTGCTCGGCGACGGTGCCAGCGTGGTCCACCTCGGCGACCGCGACTGCTCGGTGCAGCGCCGCTACCAGAAGCTCATCGAAGAGGCGCCCGCACCGCAGCTGTCCGAGGCCCTGCGCGCGGACCTGCATGCCGCGGCCGTGCGCTTTGCGCGCCACATCGGCTACCGCAGCCTGGGCACCGTGGAGTTCCTCGTCGACGTGGCGCGGCAGAAGTTCTATTTCCTCGAGATGAACGCACGCATCCAGGTCGAGCACCCGGTCACCGAGATGGTCACCGGCCTGGACCTGGTGGCCGAACAGCTGCGCGTGGCCGAAGGCCAGGCGCTGGCGTTCACGCAGTCGGACGTGCGCCTGCAGGGCCATGCGGTGGAGTGCCGCATCAACGCGGAGGATCCCGCGCGCGACTTCCGGCCCTCGCCCGGCCGCGTGGCCGAGGCGCATTTCCCGGCGCATGCCGGCGTGCGCGTGGACACGCACATCGAGGACGGCGCCAGCATCCCGCCGTTCTACGACGCGATGATCGCCAAGCTCATCGCCCACGGACCCACGCGCGCCGAAGCGCTGCAACGCCTGGACGGCGCACTCGCCGCCTTGCGCCTGTCCGGCATCCAGACCAACCAGGCGCTGCACCGCGCCGTGATCGCCAGCCCCGAATTCGCCGCTGGCGGCGTCGACACCGGATTCCTCGGCCGCTGGCTGAGCGCACGCGCCGCAACGCCGGCCCAAGGACCCACCGCATGAGCAAGCCCGCACTCCAGTTCATCGACACCACGCTGCGCGACGGCAACCAGAGCCTGTGGGGCGCCACGGGGCTGCGCACCGGCATGATGCTCGAGATCGCGCCCGTGCTGGACCAGGTGGGCTACCACGCACTGGACTTCAGCACCAGCACGCACATGGCCGTCACGGTGCGCTTCCACCAGGAAGACCCGTGGGAGCGCTTTCGGCTCATGAAGCAGCGCGCGCCGCGCACGCCGCTGAGCTTCCTGTCCACGGGCATGCGCTTCATCTCCTGGGAAACCGCGCATCCGGAGCTCATGGCGCTGGCCTACCGGCTGCTGGTGCGCTACGGCGTCGAGCGCTTCATGGTCATGGACCCCATGAACAGCACCGAGGCCGTGGTCGAGAGCAGCCGTGCGATCGCCCAGGCCGGTGGCCGCGAGATCGTCGGCGCGCTGGTCTACACGGTCAGCCCGGTCCACGACGATGCCTACTTCGCGGACATGGCGCGCAGGCTCGCGGCGGAGCCCGCGATCGGCCGCATCTACCTCAAGGACCCCGGCGGCCTGCTCACGCCCGAGCGTGCGCGCACGCTGGCGCCCCTGCTGCGCGAGGCCGTGGGCGGCAAACCGCTGGAGCTGCATTCGCACTGCACGATCGGCCTGGCGCCGTTCTGCTATGCCATCGCGCCGGAGCTGGGCGTGGATGCGCTGCACACGGCGGCGCGGCCGCTGGGCAACGGCAGCAGCCAGCCCGCCGTGGAGAACGTGGTGGCCAACCTGCAGGCGCAGGGCCGCACGGTGGACCTGGACATGGACGCGCAGGCACGCGTCAGCGCCTACTTCGCGGCGCTGGCCCAGGCCCAGGGACTGGCGCAGGGCGTGCCGCAGGAGTACGACGCGCGCTACTTCCAGCACCAGCTGCCCGGCGGCATGCTGGGCACCATGCGGCGCCAGCTGCGCGAGATGCGCCAGGAGCACCGCATCGAGGAGGTCTACGACGAGGTCGCGCGCGTGCGCGCCGAGCTCGGCTACCCGATCATGGTCACGCCGTTCTCGCAGGTCGTGGCCACCATGGCCGTCATGAACGTGCTGGCGCCGCAGCGCTATGCGAACGTGCCCGACGAGGTGATCCGCTATGTGCTGGGCCGCTTCGGCACGCCGCCCGCGCCCATGGACGCGAACGTGCGCGACCGCATCCTCGCGTTGCCGCGCGCCCGGGAGCTCGCGGCCCAGCCGCCCATGCCGGGTCTTGATGAGCTGCGCAAACGCTTCGCGGCGCGGCTGTCGGACGAGGAGTTCCTGCTGCGCGCGGTGATGCCGGCCGAGCAGGTCGACGCCATGGTCGCGGCCGGCCCCTGCCGGCGCGGCTTCAGCCCGGCGCTGGCGCCGGTCGAGAAGCTGCTGCAGACACTGGGCGCACGCAGCGACCTCGACCATGTGCGCCTGCAGCGCGAGCGCTTCGTGCTCGAACTGTCGCGCCATGGCGGCAGTGGCGCACAGGAGGCCGCATGAGGAACGCGGCACTGCAACAGCGCCTGCGCGCGGCGCGCGGCTTCGTGTTCGACATCGACGGCACGCTGGCCCTGGCCGACCGCGACCTCAACGGCTACCAGCCGCTGCCCGGGGCGCTGCAGACGCTGGCCCTGCTCGCGCAGCGCGGCACGCCCTTCGTGGCGTTCACGAACGGCTCGACCAAGACGCCGCAGCAGCTCGCGCAGGCGCTGGGCCAGGCCGGCTTCGACCTCGACCCCGCGCGCACGCTGACGCCGCTCAGCGTGGCCGTGGAGGTGTTCCTGCGCAAGCGCCACCGCCGTGTGCTGGTGCTGGGCGGCGAGGGCGTCTGGCGGCCGCTGGCCGATGCCGGCATCGACGTCGTGCGCGCGCCCGATCGCGCAGACGATGCGGATGCGGTGCTGATCGGCTGGCATCCGGCGTTCGGCCGCGGCGATCTCGATGCCGCCTGCCGCGCCGTCTGGGGCGGTGCCGCGCTCTACACCGTGTCCGCTGCCGCCACGCTGGCCAGCCGCGACGGCCGCACGCTGGGCATCTCGGGCGCGCTGGCGGCGGCCGTGCGCAGCGTCACGGGCAAGCGCGCGGTCGTGGTGGGCAAGCCCTCGCCCACGGCGCTGAAGGTGGCCTGCGCGCGCCTGGGCGCGGCGGCGGCCGACATCGCCATCGTGGGCGACGACCCGAGCCTGGAGAACGCCATGGCCTTGCGCGGTGGCGCGCTGTCGGTGGCCGTGCACACGGGCCTGGCGGGGGCGGACGATTTCGCGGCGCTGCCCGAGGGGCAGCGGCCGCATCTGTCCCTGCCCGGCATGCACGCGCTGCTGGCGCTGCTGCGGTGAACGCGCAGGCCTGCGCAGAGCGGCGGCCAGCCGGCGCCGGGGCCGCGCCGGCGCGCCGCCAGAACCGGAACGGCCGGGTGCCGCCCGGTCCGCCCTAGTTCCTTTTTCCCGTCCCCGGCCCACCGCCCCATCCATTAGATTCAACCTGGAGACAAACCATGCACAAGCCCAAGGTCCTCATGATCATCACGCTGGACACCAAGGCGGTCGAAGCCCGCTTCGTGCGCCAGACGCTGGAAGCCCACGGCGTGGAGGTGGTCCACCTCGACGCCAGCATCCGCTCGGAGGTGGATGACGCGGTCGAGATCCACCCGGCCGAGGTGGCCGCCGCCGCCGGCAAGACCCTGGAGCAGGTGCGCGCGCTCAAGCACGAGGGCCTGAGCCAGGCCGTGATGATCGAAGGCGCGGTCCAGTGCGCGCAGGCCCTGCACGCGCGCACGCCGATCAGCGGCATCCTCGGCGTGGGTGGCTCCATGGGCACGGCGCTGGCCACGGTGGTCATGCAGAGCTTCGCGTATGGTCTGCCCAAGGTCATGGTGTCGACCATGGCGTCGGGCTTCACGCGGCCCTTCGTCGGCGCCAAGGACATCGTGATGTTCAACCCGGTCTGCGACATCGCGGGGCTCAACAGCATCACGCGCGACGTGTTCAGCAACGCGGCGATCGCCACGGCCTCCATGGCCAGGGCCTATTCGCCGGTGCGCACCGAGCCCAAGCCGCTCATTGCGATGGGCACGCTGAGCACCATCGACCGCTGCACGGTGCGCGTGCGCAAGGCGCTGGAGCAGCAGGGCTACGAGGTGATGGTGTTCCACACGCTGGGCACGGGCGGCATGGCGCTGGACCAGCTCGTGCGCGAGCGCGATGTGGCGGCGGTGGTGGACACCTCGCTGGTCGAGCACAACGACTTCCTGAACAACGGCCTGTGCAGCGCCGGCCCCGACCGCTCCAAGGCCGCGCTGGACAAGGGCATCCCGGTGGTGTTCGCGCCGGGCAACGCCGACTTCATGGTGGCCGGCCCCATCGAGGCCGCACGCCAGCAGTTCCCGGGCAAGCGCTACCACATGCACAACCATGCGCTGACGGCCGTGCGCACCGAGGCCGAGGAGCTGCGCAAGCTGGCGCGGCACCTGGGCAGCCTGGTCAAGGCGTCGCGCAGCGCGGTGTCGTTCTTCGTGCCGCTGCAGGGCTTTTCCCACCACGACAGCCCGGACGGCCACCTGCACGACCCGGCGCTGTGCCCGGTGTTCGCGCAGGCGATCCGCGCGGAGCTGCCGGCGGACATCGAGGTGCGCGAGTTCGACTGCCACATCAACGACGCGGCCTTCGCCGACGCGCTGGTCGCGCAGGTGCTGCGCGTCACGGGTGCGCCGGCTGCCGCGGCCGCGGCCTGAGCGGTACGCCTGCGCTGCAGGCGGTGCGGCAGCTGTGCCGCACCGCGGGCCTCACTGGTCGACCACGAAGCCGTCGTGGTGCAGCCGCATGCTGATGGGCTTGACCAGCGGCGGGCGGATCTTCTGCGCGTCGGGCAGCAGGTTCATGCCCAGGCCGGGGCCCGAGGGGATGTCCACGAAGCCCTGGTCGGGCAGCGGCACCTTGTCGACGATGTCGCTGCCCAGGTGCTCGGGGCGCGACTCGAAGATGCCGGCCTCGAAGCCCGTGGCGTATTCCTGGATCGCGAAGTTGGGAATGGCCGCGTCCAGCTGCAGGCAGGCCGCCAGGCCGATCGGCGACAGCGGGTTGTGCGGCACCACCTGCACATGGTGGGCCTCGGCGATGGCCGCGACCTTCTTGGCGCCCGTGATGCCGCCGCACAGGCACAGGTCCACGCGCGCGTATTCGACACCGCCGCGTGCCATCAGGGTCTGGAACTCGTAGAGGTTGGCGAAGCGCTCGCCCGTGGCGATCGGGATGGCGATCTTCTGGGCCACACGGGCCATGCCGTCCGGGCCTTCGGGGCGGATCGGGTCCTCGATGAACATGGGGTGCGTGTGCTCGATGCCGCGCGCGAACACGATGGCCTCGGCCGGCGTCAGGCGGCGGTGGATCTCGATCAGCAGGTCGACCCGGTCGCCGACGACCGCGCGCATGCGCTCGGTGTTGTCGATCGCGTCGCGCATCTTCTTGATGTGGGTCTTGAAGTAGACCTGGTCGTTGCCTTCGTCCAGGAAGGGGTTCAGGTGGCCGAAGGCGTTGAAGCCGGCCTCCATCTTGGCCTGGCATTCCACGAGCATCTTGTCGATGCTGTGCTCGTAGATGTGGCCGTAGATGCGCGCCTTGGTGCGCGCCGCGCCGCCCAGCAGCTCGTAGATCGGCACGTTGAGCGCCTTGCCCTTGATGTCCCACAGCGCGATGTCGATGGCCGAGATGGCGGCGTTCTCGGCCAGGCCCGTGAAGTAGCTGAAGCGGTGCATCACGTTCCAGTGGTGCTCGATCGCGAAGGCGTCCTTGCCCTCCAGGTACTCGGCGAAGCGCCGGATGCAGACGCCCGCGGCCTCGATGTGGCCCCAGGTGCCGGCCTCGCCGTAGCCGACGATGCCCTCGTCGGTGGTGATGCGCACGAACATGAACTGGCCCACGTGCAGGGGCTCGACTTTGCGGATCTTCATGGCTTTCTTTCAGTGGGTTGCTCGGTGACTTTCTCGCTGCACGACGTCTGCAGTCCGTGCGGCCGGCTCGCAAGCCGCGGTGCGCAAGGCCGCGGAGCAGGCCATGTCAGCAGACGCCGCGGATCTGGCGCTGCCTCCTCGGGCCGTCCATGCGCCCTTAAGTCCAAGCGGGGGTGGTTTCATTCCAGCTTGATGCCGGCGGTGCGGACCAGCTCGCCCCAGCGGCGCGCCTCGGTCTCGATGTGGCGGTGGGCCTGGGCCGGCGTCATGACCACGGGTTCGGCGCCGTTGGCGAGCAGCTTGTCGCGCAGCTCGGGCGTCTTGAGCACCTTCTGCACCTCGCCGTCCAGGTAGGCGATCACCGCAGGCGGCGTGCCGCGCGGCGCCGCCAGGCCGAACCAGTTGGCGATGCGGAAGTCGGGAAAGCCGGCCTCGGCCGCGGTGGGCACGTCGGGCAGCGAGGCCAGGCGCCGCGTGTGTGCCACCGCGAGCGGCCGCATGCGGCCCGTGCCCAGCTGCGCCGCCACGGTGGGCGCGGCCGTGATCAACACCTCGACCTGGCCGCCCAGCAGGTCGGCCACGGCCGGGCCGGAGCCCTTGTAGGCGATGTGCGCCATGTCGATGCCGGCCACGGACTTGAGCAGCTCGCCCGCGATGTGCGGCCCGCTGCCGGCGCCGCCGGACGCGAAGTTGAGCTTGCCCGGCTGTGCCTTGGCCAGCGCCACGAGTTCGCGCAGGTTCTTCGCCGGCACGGCGGAATTGACGACCAGCACATAGGGCGCCTCGGCGAACACCGTGACAGGCGTGAGGTCCTTGATCGGATCGAACGCGAGCTTGGGGAACAGCGCGGGCACGATGGTCTGCGTCATCTCGTTGGCCAGCAGCGTGTAGCCGTCGGGCGCGGCCTTGGCCACCTGGCCCGTGGCGATCGTGGTGCTGCCGCCGCCCTTGTTCTCGACCACGAAGGTCTTGCCCGTGGAGGTGGCCAGGGCCTGGGCGATCAGCCGGCCGACGATGTCGGTGGTGCCGCCCGGCGCGTAGGGAATGATGACGCTGACGGGCTTGGCCGGGTAGGCCTGGGCCTGGGCCGCAGAAGGCAGGGCTAGCAGGGCCGGCAGGGTCGGCAGGGCAACCAGGCCCAGCAGGGCCGCGCGGCGCGACAGCGGCGGCAGGATCTCGTGCATTGGTGTCTCCTCTTCGGGTGGGCCGCACGGGGCGGCTGCGGCCCACTGTAGAAGCGGATGCACCTGAATAATCGGCACGGAACTGACACCATTGTTCAGCTGGATTTCACAATGAACGAGATCACCAATGCCTCGGCCGAGATGGGCTTCTTCCAGCTGCTGATGCGCTGCGGCAGCCTGTCGGCCGCAGCGCGCGAGCTGGGCCTGACCACGCCGGCCGTGAGCCGGCGCCTGGCCTTGCTGGAGCAGCGGCTGGGCGTGCAGCTCTTGCAGCGCACGACCAGGCGCATCAAGCTCACGGCCGAGGGCGAGGAATACCTGGCGCAGGCGCGGCGCATCCTGGCCGACATCGAGGACCTGGAGCACCAGCTCACGCGCTCGGTGGTCGAGCCGCGCGGGCTGCTGCGTGTCAACGCCACGCTGGGCTTCGGGCGCAGCCATGTGGCGCCCGTGATCTCGCGCTTTTGCAAGGCCTATCCGCAGGTGCAGGTGCAGTTCCACCTGTCGGTCACGCCGCCCTCGCTCGCGGAGGATGCCTTCGATGTCTGCGTGCGCTTCGGCGAGCCGCCGGACGCGCGCGTGCTCGCGCGCAAGGTGGCGGCCAACCGGCGCCTGCTCTGCGCCGCGCCGGCCTACCTCGCGCGCCGCGGCACGCCGCGCACGGCGGCCGACCTGGCACGCCACAGCTGCATCGGCATCCACCATGGCGACGATGCCTGGGGCATGTGGCGGCTCAGCAGCGGGCGCCGCACCGAACTCGTCAAGCTCGCCGGCGGCATGGCCACCAACGACGGCGACATCGCCGTGGCCTGGGCGCTGGACGGCCACGGCATCTTGCTGCGCGCCGAATGGGATGTCGCCAAGTACCTGCGCAGCGGGCGGCTGCGCCAGGTGCTGGAGCACTACACGACGCCGCCGGCCGACATCTACGCCGTCTACCCGCAGCGCCACCAGGCGGCGCGGCGCGTGACGGCCTTCGTCGACTTCCTGTGCGCGGCGCTGGGCCCCGCGGCGCCGCGCTAGCGGCTCAGGCCGGGGTTGTGCTGGGGCTGCGCGAGCTCGGCCCTGAGATGGCGCACCAGGGCCTGCACCTTGGGCACGTTGGCGCGGTTCTCGGGCAGCAGGGCCTTGAGCCAGAACGCGTCCAGCGGAAAGTCCGCCAGCAGCGGCACCAGCGTGCCGGCGTCCAGCGCGGGCCGGGCCAGGTAGTCGCCCAGGATCGCGATGCCGTTGCCGGCCAGCGCGGCCGACAGCAGCAGCTGGGCCTCGTTGGTGTTGAGCCGCGGCTGCACCTTGACGCTGAGCCTGCCCGCAGCGCTGTCGAAGCTCCACACGCTGCCGGTCGGCAGGAAGTTCAGGATGGCGTGGTCCTTGAGGTCGCCCGGGTGGCGCGGCTGGCCGCGCTCGTGCAGGTAGCGCGGCGCCGCGCAGGCGGTGCGCGGCATGGGGCACAGCGCCTCCTCGACGACACCGGCATAGGCGTCCGGCATCATGGTCAGTGCCAGGTCGAAGCCCTCTTCGGCCGGGTTGACCGCGCGGTCCAGCGCGACGACCTCCAGGTGCAGCAGCGGGTACAGGCGCTGGAAGCGCTCGAGCAGCGGGCCGATCAGGCAGACCGTGACCGAGGTCGGGGCCTTGATGCGCAGCTGGCCCTGCAGCTGGTCGCGCGCGCCGATGGGGTTGGCGAACAGCTCCTCGGCATCGGCCACCACGCGCTGGACCGAGGGCAGGTGGCCGCGGCCCACGGGCGTGAGGCGCACGCGCCGCGTCGTGCGTTCGAACAGCGCACCCTGGATCTGCGCTTCGAGCTGGCCGATGCGCTTGGTGACGACGGACGGCGCGATGCCCAGCTCGCGCGCCGCGGCCGAGAAGCTCTCGGTGTGCGCGACCGCGAGAAAGGTCCTGAGGTTGGAGAGGGTGTCCATCCCGGCGCCCCGGCCGCCGATGCGGCGCCGGGGCGGTGCCTCATTCGACCGAGATGTTCTGCGCGCGGATGATGCCGCCCAGCAGCGCGGCCTCTTCCTTCACGCGCTGGCGCAGCCCTTCGCTGGAGGTGCCGACCGCCTGCCAGCCCTGGTTCAGCAGGCGCGTGCGCGTGTCGGGCTCGCGCATGATGCGCGGCACCTCGGCCGCGAGCCGCGCCTGCGCGGCCTTGGACAGCGAGGCCGGGCCGACCAGCGCGGTCCAGACCTCGAGGTTGAAGTCCTTCACGCCCGCGTCGGCCAGCGGCGCGACGTCGGGCACCAGCGCGCTGCGCCCGCTCGTGACGCCGATCGCCTTGAGCTTGCCGGCATGCACCTGCGGCATGGCCACGCCGGGCGGTACCAGCGCCATCTGCACCTGCTCGCCCATGATGGCGGTCACGACCGCGGGGTTGCCGGAGTAGGGCACGTGCACGGGCGCGATGCCGGCCTTGGCCTTGAGCAGCTCCATGCCCAGGTGGGCGACCGAGCCGGCGCCGACGGAGCCGTAGTTGGCCTTCTCGCCGGCCTGGCGCATGGCGGCGAAGAACGCGGCGCCGTCCGGCAGCTGCGGCGCCGCCACGAGCACCAGCGGCGCGGTGGCCAGCAACGAGATCTCGCTGAAGTCCTTGAGCGGGTCGTAGCTGAGCTTGGGGTTGAGCAGCTTGGCGGAGGTCAGGTTGCCGTTGATCACGACGCCCAGCGTGTGGTCGTCCGTGGCCTTGGCCACCTGGTCGGCCGCGATGTTGCCCGAGGCGCCGGCCTTGTTCTCGACCACCACGGGCTGGCCCAGCGCGCGGCTCAGCGGTTCGGCCAGCGCACGTGCGGCCATGTCGGGCGTGGAGCCGCCCGGAAAGCCCACGAGCAGCCGGACCGGGCGGGTCGGCCAGCTGTTGTCCGCGGCCTGCGCTGTGCCCAGCGTGGCGAGCATGGAAGCGGCCAGCCAGGCCAGGGTCGTGCGTCTTGTGTTTGGATTCAAAGTCTCTCTCCTGCGTTGTTGGTCAATGGTCGCGGCCCAGCCAGGCCCCGTCCTGCGCGAGCTGTGCCTGCAGCGCCGGCACATCGATCGCGCGAACGTCACGGCCCTGCTGCAGCGCCTGCGCTGCCGCCGTGCCCGCCGCCTGCCCCATCACGAAGCAGGCCCCGGACACGCGCGCGGCCGACTGGCCCATGTGCGTCATCGAGGCGCAGCGGCCGGCGACCAGCACATTGTCCAGCCTGCGCGGCAGCAGCATGCGGTAGGGCAGGTGGTTGTAGCCGCGTGCGCGCGGGATGTCCTGCCACTTGAAGGCGATGTTGCCCGCCACATGCTCCTCGATCATCCAGCCGTTGACGCCGATGCTGTCGTCAAAGCTCGCGCAGTCCAGCACGTCGCGCTCGGTCAGCTGGTAGTCGCCCAGCACGCGGCGCGTCTCGCGCACACCGACCTGCGGCGCGATCTCCAGCAGGTAGGCATTCTCGAAGCCCGGCGCATAGGCGCGCAGGAAGCGGAAGAAGTTGAGGATCTGGCGCCGGCCCTCGGTCTCGGCGGCGCTGAACTGCAGCGCGTCCGTGCCGTCCACGGGGCTGCCGTCGGCATTGGACAGCTGGGTCACGTTGGCGCGCCATTCGGCCGGGTTCTTCTGCGGCCGGATGATGGGTGTCTTGCGCGCGAAGTGCCAGCCCTCGCGCTCGGCCTGCTCCATGAGCCCGTCGAAGCGGTTCCAGACATCGCCAGCGCGCGCGGCGTCCACGCCGTGCACGCGGAACATGGTGGACGGGTACATCATGTCCTCGCCCTGGCCCGCGGCGTCGCGGCCCTTCTCGAACGGCGCGCCGGCCCAGGTGGCCAGGTCGCCGTCGCCCGAGCAGTCGATGAACACCTGGCCCCGCACGGCCTGCCGGCCCGACTTGGTCTCCAGCAGCAGTGCGGCCACGCGGCCGGGCGCGGCCATCTGCACGCCCACGGCCTGGGCATGGAACAGCAGCTGCGCGCCGCTGCCCACGACCACGTCGTCGGCCGCGAGCTTGAAGGCCGCGTTGTCGTACGCCTGGGCCGCGATCTTGCCGCCGAACAGCAGGTGCGGCTCGCGCAGGCCGCCCAGCGCGTCCATGCGCTGCAGCAGGTCGTCGGCAATGCCGTGCACGACCTGGCGCACCTCGCCGTGCACATTGGCGTGCAGGCCGCAGAAGTTGGTCACGCCGGCGGCCGTGCCCATGCCGCCCAGGAAGCCGTAGGCCTCGACGAGCAGGGTGCTGCGGCCCTGGCGCGCGCTGGCGGCCGCCGCGGCGATGCCGGCCGGTCCGCCGCCCAGCACCACCACGTCGTAGGCACCGATGACGGGGGTCTGGCGGCTGGGTTCTGTGATCGCTTCGAATGTCGTCGGCTGCATGGCGGGGCGCTCCTTGAAAAGTGGAGCGCATCTTAGTTATGCAGGAAAACAAAAACAATCGACCGCAGTGCGACTAGAAAATTCTCGATTCGAGAATAATTGGCGCGGACCCGCGCGCACGCGGGCGCGGTTCCTGCACGCCCGGGAGCGGGCCTGCGCGCGGCCCGTGCCCCATGCCACGTGCAGGCTTACGCCAGCGCCTGCTGCGCGGCGTCGCGCACGGCGGCGGCAGGCAGCTCGGCCGGGCGGCAGGGCTGCTGCGACAGGCGCGCGCCGTCGAACTTCAGGGGGTTGGCCAGCAGCTTCATCTCGGGATCGTGGGGATGCGGCACCGGGCGCACCATGTCGATCTCGCGCAGGAAGGGGTTCTCGAAGGCCTGGCGCACGGTCAGCACCGGCGACACCGGCAGCAGCCCGTTCAAGGCCTGGAGCCAGTGTTCCGTGGGGTGTTCGCCGAAGGCCGCGTCCAGCGCCTGCGTGAGCTCGGCGCGGTGTCGCGCGCGCGCGGCCTGGTCGGCGAACCGGGCGTCGGCCGCGATGGCCGGCTGGTCCAGCACGCCGAGCAGCGCGGACCAGAAGCGGTCGGTCATGCACATGATGTAGATCCAGCCGTCGGCCGTGCGGAAGGTCTGCACGGGCGTGACCGACAGGTGCGCGCCGCGCGGCAGCCGGCTCGCGGCATGGCCTTCGTTGATGTACCAGGTGCCGGCGTAGCCGAGCTGGTGCAGCGCCACGTCGAACAGGCTCACGTCCACGTCGCAGCCCGTCCCCGTGAGCTGGGCCCGGCGGATCGCGCCGAGCAGGCCCAGCATGCCCGTGATGCCCGTCATGTAGTCGATCACCGAGGCGCCGAAGCGCGTGGGGTCGCCGGCCGGGTCGCCGGTCAGGTCCATGAGCCCGGACTCGGCCTGCATCAGGAAGTCGTAGCCCGGCCAGGCGCCGCGCGAGTTGTCGCGGCCGTAGGCCGAGATGTGCAGGCAGCAGATGGCGGGCTTGATCTGGCCGAGCTCGGCGTAGGTGATGCCCAGCTTGCCGGGCTGGTCGCCGCGCAGGTTGTTGACCACGGCGTCGGCGCCGCGCACCAGTTCCTCGAAGCGGGCGCGGTCCTGCGCGTCCTTCAGGTCCAGCAGCAGGCTTTGCTTGTTGGTGTTCCAGCCCTGGAAGACCAGGCTGTCGCCCTGGCCCAGGAAGTACGGCCCCATGTGGCGCGAGGGGTCGCCGCCGATGTCCTTGTTCTCGATCTTGAGGACCTCGGCGCCCATGTCCGCGAGGAACATGGAGCCATAGGGTCCGGCTGCGAACTGTTCGATCGAGAGGATGGTCAGGCCTTCAAGGGGTTTCATGGGAACGTCTTTGCTTCAAAGTTACGGATGTCCGTACAGGTTCAGCGCGAAGCGGGAACCGCTTCGCACCCGCCGGGCTTACTCGATGGTCAGGTTGGCCTTCTTCACCTGCACGGCGAAGTTGCTGAGCTCACGCTGGATGCGGGCCTGCATCTCGGCCGGCGTGCCCGGCAGCGGCTCGATGCCCTGGGCCTGCAGCTGCTTCTGGACCGCGGGATCGCTCAGGATCTTGCTGGTCTCGGCGTTGATCTTGGCGATGACGGCCGCCGGCGTGCCGGCCGGTGCCATGAAGCCGTACCAGGTGCCGATGTCCATGCCGGGCACGCCGGCTTCGGCCAGCGTGGGCACATCGGGCAGCGCGGTGGAGCGCTTGGCGGTCGTCACGGCCAGCGCACGCGTCTTGCCGGACTTGAAGTGCGGCATGGCCGAGGGCGTGGTGTCGAACATCACGGAGACCTGGCCGCCCAGCAGGTCGGCGACGGCCGGTGCGCTGCCGCGGTAGGGCACGTGCATGAGGTCGGCGCCGGTCTGCAGCTTGAACACCTCGCCGATCAGGTGGTGGGCCGTGCCGGAACCGGCCGAGCCGTAGTTGTACTTGTTGGGCTGAGTCTTGGTCAGCGCCACGAGTTCGGCCACGGTCTTGGCCGGCACCTGGCTGTTCACGACCACGACGTTGGGGATGATGGCCATGGTGCCGATGGGCACGAGGTCGGTGTCCAGCCGGTAGGGCAGCTTGGGGAACACGACCTGGGCCACCGTGTGGTGCAGCGTGCCGACCAGCAAGGTGTAGCCGTCCGGCGCCGACTTGGCCACGAAGTCCGCGCCCAGCGTCGAGGACGCGCCCGACTTGTTCTCGATGACCACGGGCTGGCCCAGCTGCTGGGTCAGCTTGGGCTGGATCAGGCGCAGCAGCACGTCGGTGCTGCCGCCCGCGGGGAAGGGCACGATGATCTTGATCGGGCGGTTCGGGTAGTCGCTCTGGGCCAGCGCGCCGGTGGCGGCCAGGGTCAGGCAGGCGGCGCCGAGCAGGCTGCGGCGGGACAGGAATGGCATATAAAAAGTCTCCTTGTGAGGTGGATGGGGTGCGGGTGGTGCTTCAGGCGAAGTGCGGTGCGCGCTTGGCCAGGAAGGCGTCCACGCCTTCGCGCGCCTCGTCGGAGCAGAACACCTGGTCGCTGGCCTTGAGCGATTCGGCGATGGCTTCCGCGTCGGGGCGGTCGAAGGCGAGGTTGATCAGGTGTTTGGCCTGTTGCAGCGCCAGGCGCGGGCCGCGGGCCATGCGTTCGGCCAGGGCCTCGGCCTCCTGGCGGGCCTGGCCGCGCGGCACGACGCGGTTCACGAGGCCCCAGGCCAGGGCCTGGTCGGCCGTGATGGGCTCGCCCAGGAACACCATTTCCTTGGCGCGGCCTTCGCCGATCTTGCGCGCGATGCGGAAGGTGCCGCCGCTGCTCGGGAACACGCCCAGCTTGGTCTCGGGCAGCGCCAGGCGCACATGGTCCTCGGCCACGATCAGGTCGCAGCAGGCGGCGATCTCCAGCCCGCCGCCGAAGGTGTAGCCGTTCAGCGCCGCGATGGTGGGCTTGGGGAAGGCGCGCAGCAGCTCGAAGACCTTGTTCTGGAAGATCAGCTTCTTCTCGAGCACTGCGCCGGGCGCGCGCATGTCCACGAGCTCGCCGATATCCGAGCCCGCGCAGAAGGCGCGCTCGCCGGCGCCCGTCAGCACCACGGCGCGCACGGCGGGATCGCGCTCGAGCCGGCGCAGCGCGGCATAGAGCTCGCGCGTGAGCTGCAGCGACACCACGTTCATGGGCGGGTTGTCGAGCAGCACGACGGCGTGCTGGGCGCGTGCTTCGACGCGGATGCGGGGCGGGCTGGTGTCGGTCATGGACGGTCAGGCGTTGCGAAGGGGTTCGAACGGCTGACCGGGCAGGTCAGCCGCCTGTGGGCGGCGCGGCGCGGAAGCGCCCGGACTGGATGTAGCGGCCGGCCGGGTAGTAGCTGATCGTGGCCTGCAGCAGCATTTCGTTCTTGTCGTAGTAAAAGCGCCGGATCTCCAGCGCGGCCGTGCCGGGCTCGGCCTGCAGGATGCCGGCCAGCTCCACGCTCAGCGTGGTGGCCGTGATGTCCTGCTGGATCTCGTGCACGCGCACGCCGAACAGGCGCTCGATGTTCTTGTAGACGGGCGTGTTGGAGACCGCCGGCGTGTCCTGCGCCGCGGCGTAGCGCGGGTGCACGTAGATCAGCAGGTAGCTCATGGGCAGCGACTCGCCGTGCGTCTTGCGCACGAACGCGGCCTCGGACAGCAGCAGCCCCTTCTTGAAGCCGAGCTGCGCCGCGAGCTCCTCGCCCACCGTCACGTCGCGGCGCGACAGCGCATGCATCTCGGTCGTGCCGACGAACTGCAGCAGCGACTCGACCGAGTTCACGGCGCTGAACATGTTGCCCGTGGCGGCGCTGCGCACCGTGGTGCCGATGCCGGGCTGCGAGGTGATGAGCCCGCGGTCGCGCACTTCGCGCAGGGCCTGGCGCACCGTGTGCCGGCTCACGCCGTAGCGCTCGCCGAGCTCCTTCTCGGAGGGCAGCGTGCTGTCGGGCAGGTACTTGCCGGACTCGATGTCCCGCACGATCACGCCCGCCAGTGCCGCATACATCGGTTGGCGACCCACTCCAGCGTCCAGCAATGGCGATTCCATCAAGTTCCCCGTCCAAGGCGCCGACCCCCGACGCCGTGGCGCATTGTCCGCCTGTCCGCACCAGCATCGTCACACCGCTGGCGTGTGGGAGATGACAACAGGGGTGTGGGCAGACTGCATGCGGATGAGGAACGGCGGTGCTGGGATGTTCGGATGTCAGGATGTACGTACATTATCGCCAGGCCAGGGCACTCCCAGGACCAGGGGTTAACCCTTGGTGTCCGCGTGCCGGCTGCGCTGCCGGCGGTGACCTGGCGGTGGGGCGGTGGGGCCTGCGGGGACGGATCAGCGCTCTTCGCGCACGCCGCCGCCGTCGCCGCCCAGGTAGAACTTCTGCAGCAGGCGCTGCACCGTGGCCCGCTCGCGCGCCGTGAGTCGGCCCGCGACCTCGTTCTCCATGGCGACCACGATCTTTTCCGTCTCCTGCGCCAGCGCATGCCCCGCAGCGGTCAGGTGCAGGCCGACCGCGCGGCCGTCGCGCGGGTGCGGCCGGCGTTCGATCAGGCCGCGCCGGTCCAGCGCGCCGATCAGGCCCACGAAGTTGGGCGGCAGGATGTCCAGCGTGGCGCAGAGCTGGCGCGAGGTGGCGCCCGGGTTGTGCGCGAGCAGGGCCAGCACCGAGAAGTCGGCCTGCGTGAGGCCGTAGGGCGCCATGCGCTCGAAGAACAGGGCGCCGATCGCGATGGACGCGCGGCGGGCGTTGTAGCCGATCAGTCCTTCGAGCACGCTGGTGTCCAGCGGCTCGGCGGTCGAGGGGGCGGGTGGCGGGGAAGAGCTCTTGCGTGCGCGGGCCATGCGCGGATTGTGGCGCCCGCGCGCCCTCAGCCGGCGCTGGCCTGGGCCACGGCCTGCGCGGCCTGCTTGACCATCTGCAGCCGCATGTCGAACTCGGGCAGCACCCAGCGCCGCAAGGCGGCGGCGGGCTGCGTCCAGCGCGGGTCTGTCGGCGCGCTGGCCTCGATGCGCGCCCAGGCCCAGGCCAGCAGCGCCAGCGCGGTCACGCGCAGGAAGTCGTCGGCCACCTCGTAGGCCAGGCGTGGCCGGGCCTGGGACGCCAGCGCCACGCTGGTGGCCAGGTAGCGCAGCTGGGCCAGGCGGCGCTGGGCGTCGGCGTCCACCTCGCGCGAAGCGTCGAGCTCGTCGCGCAGTTCCAGCAGCATCGCGCTGAAGTCGGCGCCCGCGTCGGGCAGGACCTTGCGCACGAGCAGGTCGATGGCCTGGATCTCGTTCGTGCCTTCGTAGAGCATCGCCACGCGCACGTCGCGCACATGCTGCTCGATGCCCCATTCGCGCACATAGCCGTGGCCGCCGAAGACCTGCAGGCAGGCGCTCGCGCCCTCGAAGCCCTGCTGCGTGCAGGCGGCCTTGAGCACGGGCGTGGCCAGCGCGCACCAGCGCTGGGCCGCGGCGCGCGCCTTGGGGTCCTCGGCGTGGCGGGCCAGGTCCAGCCGCAGGCCGGTGCGGTAGGCCAGCAGGCGCGCGCCGTCGATCCAGGCGCGCTGGGTGTCCAGGATGCGCGCGATGGCCGGGTGCTCTGCAATCGGGCTGGGGTCGGGGCCAGGCGCACCGGGCGCGCGCATCTGTCGGCGCTCGGCCGCATAGGCGCTGGCCTTCT
>DATKFT010000862.1:0-6334 GCA_035544335.1 Pseudorhodoferax sp. | reverse complement strand
CCGCGTCCAGCAACGAGTCCTCGGAGATGTCGTCGGAGTACGCGAACGCCGTCTTCTCGCCGCTGACCGCGCGCACACCCACGCCCTGGTCGATGCTGAACGAGCCGGTCTTGACGATGCCCTCCTCCAGGCTCCAGCCCTCGCTGCGCGTGTACTGGAAGTACAGGTCGGCATCGTCGACCTTGTGCGCCTGGATCTCGGCCAGCGCGCGCTGCAGGTGCGCGGGCGTGAGACCGAAGGGATCGAGCAGCAGTTGCTGGGCGGTGGCGATGCGTGCCAGGGTGGGTTCGCGGGAGATCATCGGGGCATTCTAGGAGCCCACCGGCGGCAGTGCTGCCGTCAGGTCTGCAGCAGGCGCTTGGACTTGGCGATGGACATCAGGATGCCCAGGCCCATGCCCAGCGTGACCATGGCCGTTCCGCCATAGCTGATGAAGGGCAGTGGCACGCCGACCACGGGCAGCATGCCGCTGACCATGCCCATGTTGACGAAGGCGTAGGTGAAGAAGATCAGCGTCACCGCGCCCGCCAGCAGGCGCGAGAACAGTGTCGGCGCCTCCAGCGCGATCACGAGGCCACGCAGGATCAGGAACACGAAGGACAGGATCAGGAAGGCGTTGCCGATCAGGCCGAACTCCTCGGAATAGGCCGCGAAGATGAAGTCCGTCGTGCGCTCCGGGATGAACTCCAGGTGCGTCTGCGTGCCCTGCATGAACCCCTTGCCGAACACGCCGCCCGAGCCGATGGCGATCATGCCCTGCAGGATGTGGAAGCCCTTGCCCAGCGGGTCGCGCGTGGGGTCCATCAGCGTGCAGACGCGGTGCTGCTGGTACTCGCGCAGCACCACCCAGCGCACGCCGTCCTGGCACAGGTCGGCGGAGAACCAGACCAGCAGCCCGATGCCGACCGCGGCCACCAGCACGGGCGGCACGATCAGCCGCCACGACAGGCCGGCGAAGAAGATCACGGACAGGCCGGCCGCCGCCACGAGCAGCGAGGTGCCCAGGTCGGGCTGGTGCATGATCAAGGTCACCGGCACGGCCAGCAGCGCGAACGCGACCGCGAAATCGAACGGCCGCCGATGGCCCTCGCGCCGCTGGAACCACCACGCCAGCATCAGCGGCGTGGCGATCTTGAGGATCTCGCTGGGCTGGATCACCACGCCCACATTGATCCAGCGCTGCGCACCCTTCTTGGTGATGCCGAAGAACTCCACGCCCAGCAGCAGCGCCACGCCCAGCACGTACACCGGAACGGCGAACTTCATGAGCTGCTGCGGCGGCACCTGGGCCACCACGAACAGGATGGTGCCCGCCAGCAGCATGTTGCGCCCATGGTCCACGAAGCGCGTGCCATGGTCGTAGCCCGACGAATACATGGCCAGCAGCCCCGCCGCGCACAGCAGCGCTATGGCAAATGCGAGCAGGCCGTCGAAGCCACGGAAAAGCGGCAGCGCACGGCGCCACAGCGGAGGGTTGTCGAGTACAGCGGCCATCGCAGAAAAATCGAGCGCGGATTATCCAGTGCGCGGCACGGGCAGACCGTGCCGAAGGGTTTTATCCGCCCAGAACGCGGTTCTTCCCGGTGCGCTTGGCCAGGTACATGGCCTCGTCGGCCCGCTTGAGTGCCTCGGACATGCCTTCACCCGCCCCCAACTGGGCCACGCCCGCGCTGAAGGTGATCATGACCTTGTCCTTGCCGTTCAGGAAATAGCGCGTGGTCAGCTCGCGCTGCAGCCTGGTCAGGATGGCGATGGCATCGGCCAGCAGCGTGTCGGGCAGCACGATCACGAACTCCTCGCCGCCGTAGCGCGCCAGCGCATCCTGCGGGCGGATGGCAGCGCGCGCCACCTCGGCCAGATGCTGCAAGGCATGGTCGCCGGCCTCGTGGCCCAGCTGGTCGTTGAGCCGTTTGAAGTTGTCCACGTCCAGCAAGGACACGCACAGCGGGTTGCCGTTGCGCCGCGCCATCGCCACCTCGCGCTGGATGGTCTCGTCCAGCCCGCGACGGTTGAGCAGGCCGGTCAACGCATCGTGGCGGGCCAGCGCGCTGACGCGGTCCAGCTCGATGTGCAGCTGGGAGATCTCGCGCTCGGCCTCCTGGGTCTTGATCCGCATGGCCTGCAATTCGTCGCGCGATTGCATGGTGTCACGCGCCATCGCGCGCGTGGCGGCGATCGCCTCCTGCAGCACCGGCCCCAGCTCCTCCAGGCTCGTCGCCTGCTCGATCTGCCTGGCGCAGTTCTCGATCTTGCCGTGGTAGGCGCTGCTCGATTCGGACATCTGCGACAGGCGCTCGACGAAGGTGGCCAGCAAGTGGCGCATCTGCTGCTGCGCTTCGTAGGCCCGGCCCTTGGCCTCGGTCTGCTTGAAGATGACGTCCTTGAGCCGGCGCTCCACATCGTCGAGCCGGCGCAGCGTCAGCGGCGGCGTGGCGGCACTGCGCAGCGCGTCGATCTGGCCGCGCAGCCAGCGGTCGTCGACGCAGAGTTCGCCGATGTTCTCGAACACCAGGTTCAAGAGGCCCAGCAGGCCGCTGCGGATCTCCGACTGGTCCTCGGCTGCGAACGAAAGCCGGTGCGCATAGTTGCCCAGCAGCGTCTTGGCCTCGCGCAGGTCCGGCCGGGGGCGGCGCAGCTGGCGCAGGACCTCGCTGGTCTGCGACGCAAACCGCTCGTCCTCCTCGCCCAGTGCGGGCTGTGCGCATTCGATGAGCCGCGCCACCTGCTCCAGCACCTGTGCGGCCGCCCCCGTGTCGGCACCTGTCCCGCTCTCGCCAGGCAGGGCTTCCAGCGGCGCCAGTCCCGAAGGAATGCCCGAAAAGCCACCGTAGCCCACCAGCGCGGCCTCGATGCGGTCCCAGCTGCGCTGGCCGATCGCCGACTCCAGCAGCCCCAGCTGCTTCTCCTGGCCCGGGTTGCGTGCCGGCAGGGCCGCGGCGATCTGGCGCAGCGCCTCCGACGGGAAATGCGCAGGCGGCAAGGTGCCCGCCACCTCGTGGTACAGGGTCAGGTAGTTGTCAGGCGTGGGCGCAAGCCGCTGCTCGGCCAAACGCTTGAACGCTTCTCTGGCAATTTCGCTGGGCGATCGGTCAAGCATGGCGCAATGGGGGTGCGAAGAATTGGGCACAAAGGCCGCAGAGTCCTCCATCGTAACGAATTCGGCCGCCTCGCATCCAATTTTTGTGTACAAATATGTCGCCACACCGGGCCGCGGCCCCCACCACACGGCGGCCATGCGTACCATCGCCGCAACAGCAGCGCCCGCCCCTTCCTTGTTGCCCCATGCCCCTGACCCATCTGCTCTACCTGCACGGCTTTCGCTCCTCGCCGCAATCGACCAAGGCGCGCCTGGTGACCGAACGCGTGCAGACCCGCCATCCCGCGCTGCACTGGTGGTGCCCGCAGCTGCCGCCCTCGCCGCGCGAGGCCATGGACATGCTGCTGGCCGGCACCCACGACTGGCCGCGCGCGCAGATGGCCGTGATCGGCTCCTCGCTGGGCGGCTTCTATGCCAGCTGCGTGGCCGAGCAGACCGGCTGCCGCGCGGTGCTGCTGAACCCGGCCGTGCACCCGGCGCGCGACCTCTCTCGCCACCTGGGCGAGCACAGCGGCTGGCACGACCCCGCGCAGCGCTTCGTGTTCACGCCTGCCCATGTGCAGGAGTTGCGCGCGATGGAGCTCCCGCCCGAGGCCCCGGCCGCGCAGGCGGCCATGGCGCGCCTGTTCGCCATCATCGCCAAGGGCGACGAGGTGCTGGACTGGCGCGAGATGCGCGCACGCTACCCGCAGGCCCGCGTCCGGCTGCTCGAAGGCAGCGACCACGCGATCAGCGAATTCCCCGAACACCTGGACGAAGTCTTCGATTTCCTGCTGGCCGAGTAGGCGGCCCCGCGGCTCGGGGACAATACGACCATGTACGCATTGTTCGAAGAAGCCGGCAAGTTCATGACCGGCCGGGTGCTGTCCGAAGCAGAGGCCTCGGCCCAGGTGGAGCTGGACAGCGGCAAACGGGTCAAGGTCAAGGCCGCCAACCTGCTGCTCAAGTTCGACAAGCCCGCACCGGCGGCGCTGATGGCCGAGGCGCGCTCGCAGGCCGAATCCATCGAGCTGGAGCTGGCCTGGGAATTCGCCAGCGACGAGGAGTTCGGTTTCGCCGACCTCGCACACGTGTATTTCAGCGACGACGCGCCGCTGGCCCAACAGGTCGGCGCGCTGCTGCGCCTGTTCGAGGCGCCGCACTACTTCCGCCGGGCCGGCAAGGGACGTTTCCGCAAGGCGCCGGCCGAGCAGGTGCAGCAGGCGCTGGCCGCCATCGAGAAGAAACGGCTGCTGCAGCTGCAGATCGACGACTGGGCCCAGGAGCTGGCCGAGGGCCGCTGCCCCGCGCCCATCCGCGAACAGCTCTACCGCATCCTGTTCAAGCCCGACAAGAACGGCCCCGAGTACAAGGCCGTGGTGGAAGCCTCCCGTGCCACGCAGACCGCGCCGCTGGCGCTGCTGCAGCGCGCCGGCGCCATCGACTCGCCCTACCAGTTCCACTGGCGCCGCTTCCTGTTCGAGCATTTCCCCAAGGGCACGGGCTTTGCGGCCCTGCAGGCGCCCGCCATCGAGGACACGCTGCCGCTGGCGCCCGTGCGGGCCTACTCCATCGACGACTCGATGACCACCGAGATCGACGACGCGCTGTCGCTGCAGGGCCTGGGAACGGACGAGGTCACGGTGGGCATCCACATCGCCGCACCGGGCCTGGCGATCACGCCCGGCTCGGCGATCGACCAGGTCGCGCGCGCGCGCCTGTCCACGGTCTACATGCCCGGCCACAAGCTGACCATGCTGCCCGACGAGGTCGTGCAGGCCTACACGCTGCAGGAGGGGCGCGACTGCCCGGCCGTCTCGGTCTACGCGCGCTTCGACGCGCAAAGCCTGGAGCTGCGCGGCACCGAGACCAGGCTGGAACGCGTGCCGATCGCGGCCAACCTGCGCCATGACAAGCTCGACACGGCCATCACCGAGGAGTGGCTGCTGAGCGCCACGCCGACGCCGCTGCCGGGCCTGCCCGAGGCCGTGCAGCCACAGGAACTGGCCTTCCTGTACCGGCTGGCGCGCCACCTCAAGGCGCAGCGCGAGGTCGTGCGCGGCAAGCCCGAGACCTTCAGCCGGCCGGACTACAACTTCCGGCTGGTCGAGAGCGCCGAGGCACCGCTCGGCGAGGAGCCCACGGGCCGCGAGCGTGTGGAGATCGGCGTGCGCCAGCGCGGCGCACCGCTGGACCTCATCGTGGCCGAGGCCATGATCCTGGCCAACAGCAGCTGGGGCCAGTGGCTCTCGGCCTGTGGTGTGCCCGGCATCTACCGCAGCCAGGCCAGCCTGGCACCCGGCGTGAAGGTGCGCATGGGCACCAAGGCGCTTCCGCACGCCGGCATCGGCGTGCCCAGCTATGCCTGGAGCACCTCGCCGCTGCGGCGCTATGTGGACCTCGTGAACCAGTGGCAGATCATCGCGTGCGCGCGCCATGGCAAGACGGCCGCGCTCGCAGCACCGTTCAAGCCCAAGGACGCCGACCTGTTCTCCATCATCTCCAGCTTCGACACCGCCTACGCCGCCTACAACGGCTTCCAGGGCGGCATGGAGCGTTTCTGGACGCTGATGTACCTGCAGCAGCACGGCATCACCGAAATCGACGGCCAGGTCATCAAGGAAGGCCTGGTGCGCGCCGACAGCGTACCGCTGGTGCTGGGCGTGCTGGGCGCGCAGGGCCTGCCGCGCGGCGCGCATGTGCGCGTGAAGCTCGGCGCCGTCGACCTGATCACGCTGGACGTGGCCGGCACCGTGCTCGAGCGGCTGGACCCGCTGGATGCGCCCGCCGCCGCCGATGAGGAGAGCGACGAAGAAGAGGCCGTGGCCGGTCCGATCGCCATCGCGGTGGACCTGGACGGCCCCGCCGCCACGCCCGAGGAGCAGCCCACGCCATGAAGCTGCCGGGCTGGCTGCGCCGACTCACCACGCTGCAGGCAGCCCTGCTGTTCTCGCTCGCCGCGCACGCGGCGCTGCTGGCCATCCGCTTCGCCGACCCGGCCGCGTTCGACCGGCTGTTCCAGGACACGCCGCTGGAAGTGATCCTGGTCAACGCCAAATCCGACGAACGCCCGGACCGGGCCCAGGCCGTCGCCCAGGCCAGCCTGGCCGGTGGCGGCGATGCCGCGGCCGGCCGCGCCACCTCGCCGCTGCCCCCGGCGCTGCGCACCGACATCGGCGATGCCATGGAGGAGGCGCAGCGCCAGGTCGAAGCCATGCACCAGCAGCAGACCCTGCTGCTGGCCCAGGTCACGCGCAT
>DATKFT010000861.1:0-3834 GCA_035544335.1 Pseudorhodoferax sp. | reverse complement strand
TCGAGGGCTGCCGCATCCCGGCCGACCACCTGATCGGCGCCGAGGGCGAGGGCTACAAGATCGCGCTGGGCGCGCTCGAAGGCGGGCGCATCGGCATCGCCGCGCAGAGCGTGGGCATGGCCCGCAGCGCCTTCGAGGCCGCGCTGGCCTACGCCAAAGAGCGCGAGAGCTTCGGCGTGCCGATCTTCCAGCACCAGGCCGTGGGCTTCAGGCTGGCCGATTGCGCGACGCAGATCGAAGCCGCGCGCCAGCTGATCTGGCATGCCGCGAGCCTGCGTGACGCGGGCCGGCCCTGCCTCAAGGAGGCCGCCATGGCCAAGCTGTTCGCCAGCGAGATGGCCGAGCGCGTCTGCAGCGCCGCGATCCAGACCCTGGGCGGCTACGGCGTGGTCAACGACTTCCCCGTGGAGCGCATCTACCGCGACGTGCGCGTGTGCCAGATCTACGAGGGCACGAGCGACGTGCAGAAGATCTTGATCACGCGCGCGCTCGCATGACGGCCTGCCCCTGCGGCCGGCTCGACGCGCGCCAGCGTGCGCTGGACTACGCCGGCTGCTGTGGCCGCTACCTCGACGACTTCGGCGCCACGCCCGCACCGGATGCCGAGTCGCTCATGCGCTCGCGCTACACGGCCTTCGTGCGCGAGCGTGCCGACTACCTGTTGGCCACCTGGCACGCCAGCCAGCGGCCCGCGCAGCTGGACTTCGACGCCGGCACGCGCTGGCTGGGCCTTCAGATCAAGGACCGCCGGCTGGTCGATGCCGACCATGCCGAAGTGGAGTTCGTCGCGCGCCAGCGCGATGCCGCGGGCCGTGCCCACCGCCTGCACGAACGCAGCCGCTTCGTGCGCGAGAGCGGGCGCTGGTACTACCTGGACGGCACGCTGCGCTGAAAGCCTGGCTGTGCGTGGTCCAATCGGGGCCATGCGATTCGATGCCATTCTTTTCGACTGCGACGGCGTGCTCGTCGATTCCGAACCCATCACCCACCGCGTGCTGGTCCAGGTCCTGGGCGAGCGGGGCTGGTCCCTGACCCAGGAGGAGTGCATGCGCCTCTTCATCGGCAAGGCCGTCAAGGACGAGGCCACGCTGATCGAGCAGCGCACCGGCCAGCCCGTCACGCAGGAGTGGCTGCAGGCCTTCTGGGGCCGGCGCAACGCCGCGCTGGAGCGCGAGCTCGAGGCCATCGCCGGCGCGGCGACGGCCGTGCCGGCGCTGCATGCCGCGCTGCAAGGGCGCATCGCCTGCGCCTCGGGCGCGGACCGCGGCAAGGTGGAGATGCAGCTGCGCAAGGTCGGCCTGTATGCGCTGTTCGAAGGCCGCATCTTCAGCGGCCACGAGATGCCGCGCTCCAAGCCGTTTCCGGATGTCTACCTCGCGGCGGCCGAGGCGCTGGGCGTGGACCCACGGCGCTGCGCGGTGGTCGAGGACACGGTCACCGGTGTCACGGCGGGTGCTGCAGCCGGCGCCACCGTGTTCGGCTACAGCCCGGGCGGCCCAGGCCACAGCCCGGCCGAGGCCTTGCGCGCGGCCGGCGCCGTGCATGTGTTCACCGACATGGCGGCGCTGCCGGCCCTGCTGGCCGGCTGGGCCTGAACAGCGCGCCGGCCCGGGACTTGCATCCCTTTGTCGCCATGCGCCGCTTCCTCGTCCTGACCAGCCGCCACCGCGCGCCCTCGACCAACCAGGCGCTGGGGCTGCTGCTGGCCTTCAACGCCGGAGCCATCAACGCGGGCGGCTTCCTGGTGCTGCACCAGTACACCTCGCACATGACGGGCTTCAGCTCGCAACTGGCCGACGGTCTGGCGCTGGGCCAGGTCCGGCTCGTGCTGACCGCGCTGGGCGCACTGCTGGCCTTCATCGCGGGCGCTGCGGCCACGGCCCTGCTGGTCAACTGGGGCCGCCAGCGCCGGCTGGACAGCATCTATGCGCTGCCGCTGCTCTGTGAAGCCCTGCTGATGTTCCCGTTCGGCCTCATGGGCGCGATCACGCTGGGCTGGCAGACGCCGTTCACGGTGCCGCTCACGGTGCTGCTGCTGTCCTTCATCATGGGCCTGCAGAACGCCGTCAGCTCCAAGGCTTCGGGCGGTCGCGTGCGCACCACGCACATGACGGGCAACGTGACCGACCTGGGCATGGAGCTGGGCAAGATGCTGTACCTCAACCGTGCGCGCTTGGCAGCCGCGGCGCGCGGCCCCGTGCGCCACGACCGCAGCAAGCTGCGGCTGACGGGCGGCCTGCTGGCCGCTTTCGTGCTCGGTGGCATGGCTGGCGCGCTGGGTTTCACGCACCTGGGCTTCGTCTGCGTGGTGCCGCTGGCCGCGCTGCTGATGACCGTGTCGCTGCCGCCGCTGTGGCGCGACCTGCACAAGCTGCGGCCACTGCTCATGCGGCCGCGCTAAAAGGTCAGAAAGGGCTCAGAACAACACGCGCGTGCGGATCGTGCCCGGCACCTGGGCCAGCTTTTCGAGCGCGCGCTCGGACGAGCCGGCGTCCAGGTCGATCACCACATAACCGATCTTCTCGTTGGTCTGCAGGTACTGCGCCGAGATGTTGATCTGGTTGTCCGAGAAGATGCGGTTGATCTCCGACAGCACGCCGGGCCGGTTCTGGTGCACATGCAGCAGCCGGTGCTTGCCCGGGTGCGAGGGCAGCGAGACCTCGGGGAAGTTCACCGACGAGGTGGTCGCGCCCGTGTCGCTGTAGCGCACGAGCTTCTCGGCCACCTCCAGGCCGATGTTGGCCTGGGCCTCCATCGTCGAGCCGCCGATGTGCGGTGTCAGGATCACGTTGTCCAGCCCGCGCAGCGGCGACTGGAACTCGTCCTTGTTGCCGCGCGGCTCCACCGGGAACACGTCGATGGCCGCGCCCAGCAGCTTGCCGGACTTGATGGCGTCGGCCAGCGGGTCGATCTCGACCACGGTGCCGCGCGAAGCGTTGATCAGGATGCTGCCCGGCTTCATGGCCGCGATCTGGGCCGCACCCATCATCCACTGCGTGGACGGCGTTTCGGGCACGTGCAGCGTGACGATGTCGCTGGCCGCCAGCAGCTCGGCCAGCGGCACCTGGCGCGCATTGCCCAGCGGCAGCTTGGCCACGATGTCGTGGAACAGCACGTGCATGCCCAGGCCCTCGGCCAGCACCGACAGCTGCGTGCCGATCGCACCATAGCCCACCACGCCCAGCGTCTTGCCGCGGATCTCGTAGGCGTTCTCGGCCGACTTGAGCCAGCCGCCACGGTGCGAAGCCGCGTTCTTGGCCGGCACGCCGCGCAGCAGCAAGATGGCCTCGGCGATCACGAGCTCGGCCACCGAGCGCGTGTTGGAGTAGGGCGCATTGAACACCGCGATGCCGCGCTCGCGCGCCGCCGCCAGGTCGACCTGGTTGGTGCCGATGCAAAAACAGCCCGCGGCCACGAGCTTGTGCGCGTGCGCGAAGACCTCCTCGGTCAGCTGCGTGCGCGAGCGGATGCCCAGGAAGTGCACGTCGGCGATCTTGCGCTTGAGCTCTTCGTCCGGCAGTGCCGAGGGCAGGGACTCGATCTGGCTGTAGCCGGCGGCGCGCAGCACCTCCACGGCGGAAGGGTGGATGCCCTCAAGCAGCAGGAACTTGATCTTGGCCTTGTCCAGGGAGGTCGTCGGAAGCGTCATGGATGCGAAAGCGCCGGGCGGCTGCGACAGCAAAAAAGGAGCGCGATCCTACTATGGGGGCCTGCCGCGGCCCGCTGCGCGCGGTGTTTTGGCATTGCCGCCAACGCGGACAAGCGCATGGCATGTGGCTTGTAATTTCAGTAATTACTGAAATTACGGTATGCTTCGGCGCCGTGACCGACACG